>DATCQF010000508.1:0-1948 GCA_036569735.1 Allostellaceae bacterium
GCCTGAGCCCCCGCCAACATCTTTCCCGAACTTAGCATATGCGTCTCAATCGCATTTTTCGATCAACGACGCTCATTGCCGCCGGGGTCGCGGGGTTGATCGGCGGCGCCCCGGCGCGCGCCGAATTCAAGGTGCGCTATCCGGTCATCGACTACCGCGAGTTCGAGGTCGAGCACAACGGCGCCGTCACCTTCGACACGAAGAACAGCGGCAAGAACAACAACCAGAGCTATCCCACCGAAGTGGAGGCCGGCGTTCTGCCATTCTGGGCGGTCGGTATCGAAGCCAATATCCAAGCGAATTCAGGCGAGAATGTGCACTATCAAGCGACCGCGCTGGAGAGTTATCTGCAGCTGACGCCGCAGGGGAAATACTGGGCGGATCTCGCGTTTTTTACCGAGTTCGAGCGTCCGGCGAACCGCAACTCCGCTCATTCGGTCACCTTCGGGCCGCTCGTCCAGAAGGAGGTTCCCGATATCTTCGGGATCGACACGCTGCACACGCTCAACGTGCTGTTCGAGAAGGAGATCAGTCACCAGGCGGAGCCCGCGACCCCGCTCTTGGTCGCCTGGCAATCGCGGCTGCGGCTCGACCCCCGGTTTGAGCCGGGTGTCGAGTTCTACAGTGCGGTCGACGATTTGGCGCATCCCGGCAAACTTGCCGGCCAGCAGCATCGGGTCGGGCCGGTGATCGCCGGGCTCTATTCGTTTTCGCCCTATGGCAAGCTCAAATACGAATTGGGATACCTGGTTGGGCTGACCCGCGCGACGGAAAGCGGGGTGGCGCGCTGGCGCCTTGAATACGAGATTGCGTTCTAGCCGATGCAAAGAAGCCGCCAGACTCGCCTCGCCGCGGTGTTCCTCTTCGCCTTGGGTCTTGCGGCGACACCAGGCCTTGCCGGCCCCGCGACCGCGGAGACGGTCGTGGCGACGAGTGACACGATCCGCGATTTCATGATCCAGAATGTTTGCCTCGATGCCTCCGGCGCCGTGCTCGCCGCGGTGGCGCCGATCGACGGCGACCCGCGTTGCATCGCGCAGCGCGATCTCGCGCCCGGTGAGAGGCTCCCCTACCACAAGCACGATCATCCCTCGCCCGACCAGCGCGCGGGAGCGCCGGCGGGATATCAGCGCCACGATTCGTTTCCGGTCGAGACCGCCGGGTTCGGCATCGCCGTCGAGCA
Organism: Allostellaceae bacterium; assembly: GCA_036569735.1. GTDB lineage: Bacteria > Pseudomonadota > Alphaproteobacteria > ATCC43930 > CGMCC-115725 > DATARH01. The sequence continues at coordinate 1,184 of DATCQF010000508.1, forward strand.
TTCGTTCGATTTCGGGGCGGGCGAGCCGCGGCGCTTTGGCGTCTTCGACACCGGCAGCGACGGCGGCGACATCGCGATCCTGTCGCCCGGATTGGTCTCGATCGGCGCGACCGAGGATGGCGGCGCCGGGTTTCAGCTGTTTGTCGGCGAATGCCAGGGCCCGGTCGAGGCGGCCGCCTTGACCCGTTCCTGGATCGTTGCCGCATTCGATCCCGGGCGGCCCGCGCCGCTCGAGGGCGACACAATCGCCCGCCTCAACGATCTGACGGTGGGTCATCAGGACACCTGCCCTGCCCGCTTCAACGCCGCCTTTACCAGTTGGCGGACGGTGCCGTTTCGCTATCGCGCCGCGCCCGGCCAGGGGGCTCCGATCACGCTGACGACATTGATTTCCGAGCATTACGGCGGAGCGAACCGCGCCACCGCCGACCATGTCGAGCGCTTCTATTTCACCCGGGAGCTCGGCGGCACGCGCTGGGAGCGCTGGCAGAATGCGGGCGGCAATGCGCAGTTCGGCGCCGCGAAGATCGCCGCGGCGGCGGCGGGGTTCGCCGCTACCGGGCGCTGCAGCACGCCCGAGGCGCCGGGCGGCGGCGCAACGCTGGTGCTGATCGACTGCCGCGAATGGACCCGGATCGCGCCGCCGGCCGATCCATCGGGCGACCGCCCCGGCTTCTTTATCGACCGGGTCCGCGACCGCCCCAACGCCCCGGCGTTTTTCGCGCCACCTGCCGCGCAGCAGTAGAGGTACGCTTGGTCCGGCCC
>DATCQF010000509.1:0-3077 GCA_036569735.1 Allostellaceae bacterium
CGCCTTCGCCGATCGCCGGTGTCGAACGGCGCATGCTGGATCGCATCGGCGACGAAGTGGCGCGCGCCACCTCGATCGTCCGTTACGCGCCGGAAAGCCGTTTCTCGGCCCACACTCATGGCGGCGGAGAGGAGTTCCTCGTACTGGAGGGCGTCTTCCAGGATGAGCACGGCGATTATCCCGCCGGGTCGTACGTGCGCAATCCGCCGACATCGCACCACACGCCCGGTTCGGCGCCCGGTTGCGTCCTCTTCGTCAAGCTCTGGCAATTCGATCCGGCAGACCGCGTTCACCTGCGGACCGATACCGGCAGGACGCCGTATGTCTCCGCTCCCGACCGCCCGGGGGTGGAAATCATGCCGCTGTTCGGCGACCCAAGCGAGGATGTCCGGCTGGAGCGCTGGCGGCCCGGCGCCGCAACCCGGCTCGCGGTTCCGGGCGGCGCGGAATTCCTGGTGCTCGACGGCGACTTCGAGGAGGGCGCGGAATGCTTCGAGCGGCAGTCCTGGCTACGGCTTCCGAGCGGCAGTGTCCTCAAGGCTGCGGCCGGCCCGGCCGGGTGCACGGTCTGGGTCAAGACCGGTCATCTGCGTCACGTCCGGGCCGCGCCCATTGCGCCTCCGGTCTAGCCACGTTCGGCGGAGGGATAGCGAGATGAGCACTCCTGGCGCCGAATGCTTCAGCGTTGCTTACCTGGTGCTCAGCGGCACGACGACGGCGGCTCGCTGTCCCGAGCTGTTGCACAGGCTGGTCGGGCTCGGCTTCCCGACAATCATCGCGCTTCCGACACCCAATGCGTCCCGCGTCATCGCGCTGCGCGACCTCGCCGACATCGAGGGGGTGAGGCTTGTCGAATCGTACTTCGATGTTGCCATCCGCCCACGCCCGCCGCGCGGGGTGGTGCTGTTCGCGCCGTGCAGCTTCAACTCACTCAACAAGCTCGCGCACGGCATCGCCGACAGCCTGGCGCTCTCGGTGGTCGCCGAGGCGATCGGGCGGGGCACGCCGGTAATCGTCGGCCCATCCTTGAACCAGCCGCTCTTGGACCACCCCGAGGCGCAGGCATCGCTTCAGCGGCTGCCCAATTGGGGCGTCACGATCGTGCCGCCGGTCGACGAGGGCGAGGGACCGCGCCTCGCCCCCACCGAATTGCTGATCGACGCAGTCCGGCCCTACGTTGATCGAGGCTGACGCCCGGCAGCGCCATCATTAGGGTCCGTCGGCAAATTATCGAATCGACTGCGGTAAGCGGCAATCCCCGGACCGCGGCCGTCCCGGCCGCATGCGGGCGGGACGCCCGCGTTCCAAACGGTGCGGTAATTTCCGGACAAATCCTTAGCGCTCAGGGCTTTGACGGCGACCAGTTGTACACCCGTGTCAGGGTCTCGCCCATCAGGGCGGCGCGATCGCCGGCGGAGAGGCGGTCGGTGACGCGAAGTGCTTCGACCCCCTCCTTGTATGTCAGCATCCCGACCGCCCGGGTCCAGTCGGTGCCCCACAGACAGCGGTCGAAGCCAAAGGCATCGAAGATGCGGCCGAGCGGGTCCCATATGTCCTTGTAGGGGAAAGCCTCGTGCGACAGCGTGCAGGCCCCGCTGATCTTGACCGCGATGTTGGCGTGGGCCGCCAGGGCCAGCAGCTTTGGCAGATCGGCGAAGGCCTGCGCCGGCGCCGGCGGCACATGCGGTTGCGGCAGGCCAAGGTGGTCAATCACCAGCCGCGTATTGGGGTTGCGGGACGCGAGGCCGCCCGCCTGCTCGAGGCGCCCGGTGCACGCCAAATTGACCGGCAGCGAGTGCTGCGCCGCCATGGTGAGGACGCGGTTGATCGCGGGGTCGGCGGGGTCCGCCGAAACAGTGTCTCGCAAGAACACCCGGATGCCGACGGTGCCCGTGGTGGCAGCCCAATCGGCGATCGTATCGGCAACCGCGCGGTCAGTCGGATCGACCGGCTTTACGAGGCCGAACCGGTTGGGATGGGCCGCGTAAACCTCCTTGGCATAGCTGGCGTCGTAGCGGTACATGCTGAAAGGCGACACCAGTATCGCGCCATCGACGCCGACCGCGTCCATGGCTGCCACCATCTGGTCGCCGGTAACCTCCGCGGGCCCGTAGAGAGTGCCGACCCAGGGGCGACCCGGATGGTTGCGTTCGTAGGCGTGTACCTGGGCGTCGATCGTCGGCATGTCCTCCGGCCCTCCCGATGGCGTTGTCGTTCAGGAAGAAATGTGGCGCTTCGCACCGGACCGAGTCAAACCGAAGGTGCCCGGTGGAGGTGATGCGAAGCTTCGCGCGCTGCTAGGCTATGCTGCCGGGCTCGTTATCGATTGGAAGTGCCGGCTGGTGTATTCCTTCGGTCTGTTGCTGCTCGGGCTGTTTGTCCTCCCTGTGGTGGTGAGCGGCTGCCTGCCCGACCCGCGCGGCGGGGTGCCGTGGTATGAAGCAAGCCGCGATCCGACGGGCCTTGCTCCCGACCCGGCGCAGACCCCGGAGGCCGTGATCCAGGTGTTTACCGCCCGCGCTGTCTCGTGGCGCGGGGTCTTCGCCGTCCATACCTGGATCGCGGTCAAGCCATCGGGAGCGCCGCGCTATACCAGGTACGAGGTGGTCGGCTTCGGCGTCGCCAGCGGCGCCCCGGCGGTGCGCGTCGACCGGATGGGGCCAGACAATTACTGGTTCGGCGCCCGGCCGCAAATCGTGCTCGACCGGCGCGGCGCGGGCGTCGACGCGCTGATCGACAAGGTTCGCACCGCGGTCGCCGCCTACCCCTATCCGCACGAGTACCGTGCCTGGCCCGGTCCCAACAGCAACACCTTCACCGCCTACATCGCCCGCCAGGTGCCCGAACTTGGCCTCGACCTGCCTTCCAACGCGGTGGGCAAGGATTTCCTGCCGGGCGGCGCATTGTTTGCCGCGGCGCCCAGCGGGTCCGGTTTCCAGATTTCGCTGTTCGGCGTCGCCGGAATCCTGATCGCCGCCGCCGAGGGGTTCGAGCTGAACCTCTTGGGCCTCAACATCGGCTTCGATGTCACCGCGCCGGCACTGAAGCTGCCGGCGCTCGGCCGGCTCGGCTTAGAC
>DATCQF010000510.1:0-4526 GCA_036569735.1 Allostellaceae bacterium
TTCCGCGTCCATTCATACAACGGATAGCCATCAGCGTCGGCTTGTCCTTCAACTAAAACAAACCCGCCGCCTTATTATTAGGGGCGTGCGAGTCTGGGACTGGGGGATGTCGTGACCGCACAACTGCCTTCCCTTGCCGGGACATGCTTGGCCCGCATGTCTCGTACCGCAATGTCTCATGCCGTATCGGTCAAGCGCGACGCAGACGGGGGATTGAGTGGGGGAACGTCTCTGGAATTGTATTCTAACCAATGTAAATAACTCATTTTATATTGGTAGTACGTCGGACATCCTTTCCGCCACCCCCCTGTTTCGATACCGGCAGCGGAGACGGACGATGGCGCGCACCGGCAAGCTCTCGGCGGTAGAGGTAACGAAGGCGAAGGGGCCGGCCGTGCTGCATGACGGCGGCGGGCTTTACCTCCGCGTCGCGGCGCCGCGTCCCAGACGCCACGAAAAACCACGTCAAGAGGCGCCATCAGGCAACAAGCCCCTGCGCCTCATGAATGATCCGGGTTAGCGACGTGCCGGTGGTGATCGGGGTGGTCACGGTGGTGATGTTGTCGACGTGAATGCCGGTGTCCGAGATTGGAGACAGCGTCAAAATACCGGCGGAACCATGATCGACAAGAGCAAGGCCGCGGATGGGCCGCTGACATGCCCGGGGACATCCGATTCGATCGCGGTCAAGGCGTGGACGCCGGGGGCCAGCAGGCTGGGGAAGACACCCCAGGTGCCGTCACTGAAGACCGGCGAGCTTCCGATCACGGTGGCGCCGTCGAACAGCGTCACCCCGTCGCCGGGCACGCCGGTGCCGCGGATGATCGGCCTGGTCGCGGTCGTGATGTTGTCGCCCTGAACGCCGGTGTCCGAACCTGGCGCCAGCGTCAAGCCGGCGGGCGACGGGACCAGGATCGTCAGGGACAAAGCCTCGGAAGAGCCGCTGACATTGCCGGCGACATCCGATTGGATCGCGGTCAGGCTGTGAACGCCGACGACCAGCGGGCTGGGGAAGACACCCCAGGTGCCGTCACTGAAGACCGGCGAGCTTCCGATCACGGTCGCGCCATCGCGCAGCGTCACCCCGTCTCCGGGCACGCCGGTGCCGCGGATGATCGGCCTGGTCGCTGTAGTGATGTTGTCGCCCTGAAGCCCGGTGTCCGAGGCCGGTGCCAGCGTCAAGCCTGAGGGAGGTTGCGTCCGAACTGCTTCGCTGATCAGCGTTCCACTACTGGAGTCGGACGCAAGCTGGAAAAAAAAGCCCGTAAAATCCTGATTGGGATCGAGATTGATCGCGACGGTGCTGCCGTTCTCGCTGATCTGCAGCACGTTGCCGGGTTGAAGCGTGGCGGTGCCGCTGCTGCTGAACGACATGGACGGCAGATCGAGCGTGTCGCGCGGTGCGATCTGGAGATCGGAGCAGCCGGCGACCGAAATGTCCTGCGGCGCTTGAGCCGACTGATCTGGTGCGGGAGGCCGGTGCGAATGTCCGCTCCCAACCGGCCCGACCATCCGCTGGCAAGGTCATGAACGGCAGGTCAGGGGGCAGAAGCGGGCGTTTACCGTCGAGGACGCGGACAACCCTCGATCCGCGACAACCGCGCCCCGATCCGGCGGGCCGCGGGGAGCGCTTACACCATCTCGCCGCTGATCACCTCTTTCACCTTGCTGGCGAGCTGTTTCAAGCTGAAGGGTTTGGGGAGGAAGTGGATTTCGCTGTCGCTGTCGAGGCGCTGGCGGAAGGCGTCCTCGGTGTAGCCCGAGATGAAAATGACCTTCATGTCGGGATGCAGTTCGCGCACCTGGCGGACCAGCGCCGGCCCGTCCATCCGCGGCATCACCACATCGGTGATCAGGAGGTCGATCTTTTCCTGGGCGGCGCGGATCATCTCGAGCGCACCGTCGCCGCTTTTCGCCTCGAGCACCGTGTAGCCCTTGTTGCGCAGCGCGCGCGCCCCGAAGATGCGCACCGGGTCCTCGTCCTCGACCAGCATCACCGTGCCGATCCCGGTCAGATCCCTGATCGGCGGCGGCTCGGCGGTGTCGATATTCTCGGCGCGCGCGCCGAGTATGCCGTCGCTGATCTTGTGCCGCGGCAGATAGATCTGGAACACCGCGCCGCGGCCCGGCGTGCTGTCGACAAAGATGAAGCCGCCGGTCTGCTTGACGATGCCATAGACCGTCGACAACCCGAGGCCGGTGCCGGAGCCCACTTCCTTTGTCGAGAAGAACGGTTCGAAGATGCGCGCCAGGTTCTCCTTGGGAATGCCGACCCCGGTGTCGGTGGCCTCGATCAGCACGTAATTGCCGGCCGGCATGACCTCGTGCCCGTGCCTGATCGGGCTCGTCTGCGTCACGTTGGCGGTGCGGATCGTCAGGGTGCCGCCGCGCGGCATGGCGTCCCGCGCATTGACGGCTAGGTTGATGATGACCTGCTCGAGCTGGCCCTGGTCGACCTTGGCGAGCCCGAGGTCGCGCCCGTGGACGACCTTCAGTTCGATGCTCTCGCCGATCAGCCGGCGCAACAGGTGCGACAGCTCTACGAGGACATCGGTGATGTCGATGATGCGCGGCTGTAGGGTCTGCTGGCGCGAGAAGGCCAGCAGCTGGCGCACCAGGTTGGCGGCGCGGTTGGCGTTCTGCTTGACCTGCATGATGTCGGCGAAGGACGGGTCGCCGGGCCGGAACCGCATCAGCAAGAGGTCGCAAAACCCGATCATCGCGGTCAACAGGTTGTTGAAATCATGCGCGACGCCGCCGGCGAGCTGGCCGACCGCCTGCATCTTCTGCGACTGGGCGAACTGCACCTCGAGGTTCTTCTGCTCGGTGGCGTCGATGAAATGCAGCATCAGCCCGCCATCGCCGCCCTCGACCCCGTCGATCCGGGAGAGGAACACGACGCTGGTCTTGTCCCTCAGGCCCTTGAGGCGCACCTCGACGGGCCCCGGCGGGGTCTGCCCATCGGCGGCCGCGGCAAGCTTGACCGCGATCTCCCGGCGATCCTCCTCCTTGACGAAACCGATCAGCGGTTCGCCGATCAAATCCTGCGGCCGGGTGCCAAACAATTCGCCGAGCGCGCGGTTGGCCTCCTCCAGGCGGCCGAAACGGTCGATCAGCGCGATGCCAACGGGGGCATTGGCAAAGAACCGCTGGAACCGTTCGCGCGACAGCCTGAGCGCGGTCTCCCACTCGCGCTCGGGGGTCAGGTCGCGCACCACCGAGCGGGTGCGCAGCTCGGCCCCGTCGCCGACGATGCTTTGACCGATCCAGGCGGAGAGGGTGCGCCCGTCGCGGCTTTTCAGCGCGACTTCGCCGCGCTGCCCGCCCTCGCTGCGGCCGCCGAAGGGATCGCAGAGCGCTGTCCCGGGCGGTGGAGCGAGGGCGAGAAAATCGTGCAGCCGCGCGTCGCCGCCGACCATCTCGGCCGCCGTCACGCCAAGCAGTTTGGCCAGGGTTTGATTGACGAACAGAAAGCGGCCGGCGCCGTCGACCGAGTAGAAGCCGATCGGCGCCTCTTCGAGGAAATCGACGAGCTTGTTGCGCTCGTCGCGGATCATCGCCTCCATTTCATGGCGCGCGGTGACGTCCAGGATGTTCCAGAAACTGTAGCCCGGCCGGCCGGCGACCGGGTTGACCGCGATGTTGAACCGGCCGGCGGTGCCGCCGCGCGAATCGCGCAACGGCAGCGCCGCCATCGCGCGGTTCCCGGCCGCCGCCCCGCTGCGCAGCCGCTCGAAATCCGCGATCGATTCGGCATCGCCCAGCGCCGCCGCGATGCGCTCCAGGGCGGGCTGATCGGATTGCGGGAAGAGATCGTGGAACGCGGTATTGGCGTACGCGATGCGGCCGTTCGGAGCGAGGATCAGCTGCGCGTCGGGCGAGGCATCGAGCGCCTGGCTCAAAATGTCGACCCGCCCGGCGAGCGCGGCATGCACCCAGCGCGCCGAGCCCGCGGCAACCCCGATCACGGCGGCCACGGCGACAATCGTGATGGCCGCCGCGGCGACGTTGGCGTTGGAGATCACCTGGGCGAAGTACAGCACCCCGACGGCGATACCGGTCGCCGCGAGGATCACCGCGGTATTGCCCAACAGGCCGATCCACGCCGGCGGATGGCGCTCCGCGACCCAATGAGCCAAGCGACGGGCGCCGTCGGTTTCGGCCACCATGATCTCTGCCCCGCCTCTTTCCAGTTCCCTCACCAATACCATGACGCAGTGGCGCTGGTCTTGCGCCGATCGGGTCGCACCGCGCGACCCCACGCAGCGGCCCCTACAGGTGAACGCAATCGGAGCCGGATCGGCCGAGGATTGTTTGGCAGGTGCGTTAACGAGTGCTTAATCCTGCCCGCGGCAAACGCGCGCCGCTGATGCATTCGTTGGAAACAACCCGCGCCCCTCGTTGCGCGGAGAATTTTCCCAGCGCCTGTTTTTGGAAATGTGCGGGCATCGAGGCGCAACGGCGGCTCCACCTGGACCCCAGGACAATCGCATTTGAAAGCCCTCCCCCATCAAGCGGGAGGGAGT
>DATCQF010000511.1:0-6267 GCA_036569735.1 Allostellaceae bacterium
GCCGGGCGATGGTGTGCGACCACCAGGCATCGATCGGCCGCCACACGAGGCGCCAGGCATGGTTCACCACCATCCCCGCGCCCTGCAACGAGCCCCAAAAGACAAAATGCCATGCCGCGCCGTGCCACAGCCCGGACAGCGCCAGCGTGACCATCAGGTTGAGGTAGAGGCGCGCGGTGCCGCGGCGGCTGCCGCCAAGCGGGATATAGACGTAATCGCGCAGAAAACGCGTCAGCGTCATGTGCCAGCGGCGCCAGAAATCGACGACGTTGAGCGCCCGGTAGGGCGAATTGAAGTTGAGCGGGAGCTGGATGCCGAACAGGCGCGCCGCCCCGAGCGCCATCTCCGAATACCCCGAAAAGTCGAAATAAAGCTGAAACTTGAAGGCGATCGCAGCCTCCCAGGCGAGATAGAAATCGAGCGGCTCGCCGGCGGCGGCGGAATCGTAGGCGGGCGACACCAGCGGCGCGAAATTGTCGGCGAGCACGACCTTTTTGAACAGCCCGATGATGAAGATCGTCAAACCGACCATGAAGTTGCTCGGCTTGATCGCGAATGCCCACGGACCCTTGATCTGGGAAAAGATCTCGCTGTGGTGGGTGATTGGCCCGGCCAGCAGCTGCGGGAAAAACATCACGAAGAAACAATATTCCAACAGATCGTGGTCGGCCACCTCGCCGCGGCTGCTGTCGACAAGGTAGGCGATCTTCTGGAACGTGAAGAATGAAATGCCGAGCGGCAGCACGATGTGCTGCAACACGAAATTGCTTTGAAACATGATATTGGCGGTGTCGATCAGGAAGTCGGTGTACTTGAAGTAGCCGAGCACCATCAGATCGACCACGATGCCAAAACTCAAGAGCAGCGTCACCCGGTCGGACCGGCCTGCCGCGCGGTACGCGGTGATCCCTCGGGCAACGACGAAATTGAACAGCGCCAGCCCGAGGAGCAGCGGCACGTAGGCCGGGTTCCACCAGCCGTAAAAGAAGATCGATGCGCACAACAAGAGCCCGAGCACCGCGCGCGGGCCAAAGAGCTGGCGCACCACGAGGTAGAGCGCCACCGTCAACGGAAGAAACCCAAACAGGAAAATCGGGGAATTGAACAGCATGCCGGCGCCTTTTACCCGATTTCCCGGCGCTTCAGTTAATTCGTCATTTTCCCAATGAAGCCGGCGACTCGATCGCCGCTCGCCGCAATCCCACCGAGCGGGCTGCCGGCGCCCGGACTCGGCTGAGCACCTGATGCAACGCGTGCAGGTGCAATGCCCGTGCCCCTTGCCGGCTCAACCCTCCTCGATCCGCAGATACTTGTCTTCGAGCGCGCGCCAATGCGCGGTGCCGACGGCGTCCTCGCGTTCCTGGAAGGTGGCGAGGTCGCCTTCGACCCGGCGCGTGTCGCCGTCTTCCTGCATCGCCCGCAGCACCCGCTGCGCCGCGCGGATCGCGGCCCGGTGGGTCTGCGACGGGTAGATGCCGAGCCGGAAGCCCATCGTCTCGAGCTCGCTCGCCCCCAGCATCGGCGTCTTGCCGCCCTCGAAGACATTGACGAGCGCCGGCCCCTTGACGCTGCGTCCGACGATGCGCAGTTCATCCACGGTCTGCGGCGCCTCGACAAACCCGACATCGGCGCCGGCCTCGAGATAGGCGTTGACCCGGTCGATCGCGGCATCGAGGCCCTCGATCGCGCGCGCATCCGAGCGGGCGATGATCACCATCAGGGCATCCCGCCTGGTATCGACGGCGGCCTTGATCTTGCCGATCATCTCAGCCCGCGAGATCACCTCCTTGCCGTCGTAATGCCCGCATTTCTTGGGGCTGACCTGGTCTTCGAGGTGGAAGGCGGCGACCCCGGCCTTTTCATATTCGCGCACCGCGCGGATCACGTTGAGCGCGTTGCCATAGCCGGTATCGGCGTCGGCGATGACCGGGATCTTGACCGCCTCGACGGTGCGGCCGATGAAGCGCACATTCTCGCCAAGCGTCAGGAGCCCCATATCGGGATAGCCGTTCGCCCGCGAATAGCCGCCGCCCGTCAGATAGACCGCCCTAAACCCGGCCTGTTCGACGAGCCGCGCCGTCAAAGTATCGTAGGCCCCCGGCACCATCGTATAGCCGGTCCTGGTAATGAGGTGCCGCATGGCCTGGCGTGTGTTCATCAGGGCCTCCACATTTCCGCATGATCCGCGGACAGAGATTGTTAACCGAGCCGACGCGAGAATGCCGCGATTGTTTTCCCAGGGCGGAGCAATGTCGATGACGCGGCCTCTTCTCGCACTCGGCCTTTTCCTCGCCGTGTCGGCCATGTTGGCGGCCACCGGGGCGACCCCCATGGCGATCAGCGCGGCCCGCGCCGACGAAATCCCTCCCGCCGGATGCAGTTTCGCCGGGGCGAGCTTCCTGTCGCAGGCGGATTTGGGCGATGTGACGATCAACTGTACGGGGCTGAGCGAGGCCTTCGGCAGGCAACTCACCGAAATATTGACCCGCATCCTGAAAAACCGGCTCGACCCGCAGATGGTCCTGGCAAAGCTCGAAGAGGTCGACCAGGTTCCGCCGGAGGGCGTCGCGCGTACCGTCGACGACAACCAGCGTCATCTGATCATCCAGAGCCTCATCGGCAAGCCGGTTGCGCAGATCGCGATCACCGCGCATCTCTCGGTCGAGGACAGCGCCGAATACGCCAAGGCCCTCGCCACGCCGCTGATGATGGTCGGCTGGCAGATCGAGGGCAACCAGGTCCGCCGCGCCGCGCCGAAATCGCTCGAGCCGGTGCAGGGGCTTGCCGTGGTGGTGCGCGACCGGGGCGCGGCGCCGCAAAAGGCGCTGCAGCTCAAGGCGGCGCTCGCCGCGGCGCATATCAGCGCGGCACTGGTGTCCGATCCGGCCTTGGCGGCCGACGCCACCCTGTTATGGATCGGCCGCCGCGTGGTGTTGCCGGCCGAGGCAGCCAAATAGCCGCCTCTGCGCGCCGCTCGTTCGCGGTTGGCTGAGCCTCTTCAGTCGCGCCGGTAGGGGTAGCAGCGGGCGCGGTCGAGCGTCATCGCATAATGCTGGGCGAGGGCACGGATCGCATCGCCCTCTTCGGGGTAGGGATCGGCATTGCCCGGTCCGACGATGATCGGGCGAAAGCTCCGGTCGTCGCGGCCGTTCGGCGGCAGCATGGCGGTCGCGAGCGGATTGCCATCGCCGTCGCGCAGCGTAAGGAACAGCGGCATCTCGCGCTGGATGTGCGCCTTCAACCCGATTTCCTGCTCGAAATAGACCTTCGACACCGGACGAAAGCTCTGCGCCGCCTTGTCGTGCTCCTTGCGGAAATATTTCTCGACGGCGTGACGCATGGTCTCCGACTCGGCGACCGCCTCGGCCTCGCTCTCGATCCGGAACCACGTCTTGCCGCCGGATGCATCGCAAACGTATCTCATGCTTCCTCCAACATGGCTCCAACACGGCTTCCGGCACAGATCGGCATCGTGCGGGTGGGGATGCGATTCCGCCAGCAGCAAAATCCGGAGTTGGGAACGAGTCAACAGCTTCCTCGGGGGTGGCCTTCATGTGCCGGTAGGGAACCGCCGCCCGCGCCCGCAAACGCCGCGAAGCGAGGCCTACGCCTAGCGCGCCCGGCCGGATCGGCCACCCGATCGACTGGCGGATCGGCCACCCGCCGGGCGCCGCTCGGGGCTCGCGCGCGTGACGCCGAGGGGCGCCGCTTCGGTCCATTCGCGCCACAGCGCGACGAGCGCCGCCATCACCGCCGGGCCGAGGAACAGCCCGATAAACCCCATCGTCTGCAATCCGCCGAGAATCCCCAGCAGCACCAGGAGGAAGGGCAGTCGCGCCGCGCCGCCGATCAGGAACGGGCGGACAAAGTGATCGGCGACGAACAGCAGCACGCTGCCGAACACCAGGATGACGATGCCTCCGAGCGTGTTGCCGATGGCCAGGAGGTAGAGGCCTGCGAGGACGTAAACCACCGGGGCGGCAAACGGTATGACGGCGGCGACGCCGGTCACCGCGCCGACCGAGGCGGGGTACGGCAGCCCGACGGCGAAGTAGACGAGGCCGAGGAGGATGCCCTCGGCCAGCCCGACCAGCACGAGGCCGGTCACCGTGCCGTGCACGGCCGCGATCATCTGGCGCGCGATGCGCTCGCCGCGCAGCCCGATCATGCGGTCGCTGAGGTCGCGCAGCTTCTCGGTCAGCGCTGCGCCGTCGCGGAACACAAAGAACAGGGTGAGCAGGGTGAACAGAAAGATCGCCAGCCGGTGAGCCACCTCGCCGCCATATTCGCGCACCGACTCGGTCAGGGTGCGCAGGTTGACGCGACCGATCATCTCCTCGGCCATCGCCGGGTCGCTGAGATTGGCGCGCCACCACTCGGCGAGGGTCGGACCGACCACGTTGAGCCGCTCGACCGCACCGGGCACCGGGATCCCGGTGTGGCGCGCCTCGGCGATGAATTCGACCACAAAATGGCTTTCCCGGGCCACCGCGATGCCCAATAGGACGAGCGGGGCGATAAAGACGATCCCGATCAGCATGGTTCCGAGGAGCGGCCCCAAGGCCCGATCGCTGCGCTCCGGAAGGAGAAGCAGCAGCCAGCGGTAGAGCGGCCACAGCGCGATCGCCAGCACCGCGGCCCAGGCGAGCGCGGGAAGGAAGTCGGCGAGGATCCACAGCCCGACAGCCACCACCGCCGTCGCCAGCGCGATCCGGGCGGCGATCTGCTGCGAGTACGATGATCCGGCGCTGGGTGGGATCGGCTGGTCGGGCTCCATCGCCTCCGGCTCTCTTCAATCGGTCGCGACGAAGTCTATCCGAAGCGAGGGGCGCTGGCACGAAGCGTGCGTCGGGCTGTTGGCCGAGCCCGCCATCGCCGGCAAGCCCCGCATCGCCGAACTCCGGTTGAAGCCCGCAACATGCCCCAGACATGGCGACGAAGGGTGGCCGCGGACTTGCCTATCGCTGCCGCGGAGCATACTCTGGATCACCTCGGCAATTCGATTGCCGATATCAGATAAGGGGGTCAGTTGATGGGATATACTCTCGAACAGTTCTCGGCCGACTGTCACCGCGCCCTTGCCGCCGATCCCGGTCCGGACGGCCGCAAGAAGGTTTGCGAGCTGGTGCAGAAGGCCTGCACCGACAAGGATTTCGTCGCCAAGCACCTGCCCGATGATGGTGCCGAACGCCATATCCTGTACGAGGATCCCGAGCTCGGTTTTTGCATCCTCGGCCATGTCAATAATGGCGCCAAGCAAAGCCCGCCGCACGATCATGGGCCGACCTGGGCGATCTATGGCCAGGCCGTGGGCGAAACGGTGATGACCGACTGGGCGAAGGTGTCGCCGGCGAGCGAGGGGCAGACCGGCAAGGTGCGCTACGTCCGCGACTATACGCTCGCCCCGGGCGCCGCCTATGTCTACAACGAGGGCGATCTCCACTCGCCGCGCCGCGACGCCTCGACCAAGCTGATCCGCATCGAGGGCCGCAATGTCGAAAAGATCCGGCGGTTCCCGTACGAGAAAATGTGACTAACCCACTGCCAGCAGCCTGTTAGCCGTCAGCTCGTCAGCTGGGGCCCGGTAGGCTGCGGCTCGGTGGAATGACAAGGGCGCCCCAACCGGGGCGCCCTTGCTGTTTTCGCGGTGCCGGGCGGGAGGCCGCACGATGACCGCGCGCCCCCCTCCCGGTACCGGGCTACCCGCTTGCCGGGGCTACTCGACAACCGTGACGCGGCGGTTGCGCGGCTCGCGCACGCCGTCCGCTGTCGGCACGGCGAGATTGTTCTCGCCGACGCCGCCGATCGCCATCGCCTGCGCCGGGACACCCATATGGTACAGGGCATCGGCGACATGCTTCGCCCGCCGTTCGGACAGCCGCTGGTTGTAGGGGACCGAGCCAGAGGTGTCGGCGTAGCCGGTGATCTGCACGGTCACCACGCCGCCGGCTTTGTAGACGGCCGCGGCCTGTTGCAGGATCGCCATGCCATGGGGTCCGACCCAGGAGCGGTTCCAGCCAAAATACACGGTGAAGACGCGGGCGCCGGCGGGCCCGGCCATTGGTGGCGGCGGTGGGCGGGGTGGCGGTGGCGGGACGGGCACGCATGCCGCCATGGCCAGGAGTGAGCAGAGGACAATCGCGCGCTTCATCAGGTTCCTCCGAGGGTTGAGAAATCCAGCATATAAAAACTCGCAGGATTATACTACGGGAAACCGTGTTTCCGCCGTCAAACTCGTCAGGGTGAAGCGCCGAGCCCCGATTCCCC
>DATCQF010000512.1:0-9353 GCA_036569735.1 Allostellaceae bacterium
GTGGTTCCGATGATGATGAACAGGAAGAAGAACGTCGCCAGGATCTCGGTAACAAAGCAGGCGGCGAGGCCATACTTGCCGGGGCTGAGGTTGCCGTAGCCATTGGCGGCAAACCCGCCGGCTATCCAGTCCGGCTTGCCCGATGCGATCACCCAAAGCACCGCTGCGGCCAGGATGGCGCCGACGAGTTGGGCGACCAGGTAGGGAATGACATGCTTGTTGGCGCAACGGCCCCCGGCCCACAAGCCCAAGGTGACCGCCGGGTTGAAGTGACCGCCCGAGATGTGGCCGACCGCATAGGCCATCGTCAGCACCGTCAGGCCGAATGCGAACGCCACGCCAAGGAAGCCGATCCCCAGGCCGGGAAAGCCCGCGGCCAGAACGGCGCTGCCGCAGCCTCCAAAGGTCAACCAGAACGTTCCGAAAAACTCGGCGACCACGCGCCGCGACATGTCGCTATCCATGTTGCCAGCCCTCCCTCGGGACGCTCTTTAGGCTCGCTGTCGAAACGAGACATTCAAAGTAAAGCACCGCGGCGGCGGCGATTGCACCCACAAGCTGCGCCGACATGGGCATGGGCTGTCTCCTCGGTGCGACCTTCCGATTGTACCCGAAGTCGGTGGGCTTGCACATAATTTAGGCGCACGGCCGAGGCTATTGTCGCGCGCAGGTTGTATGGCCGGCCGGGTCAGGGGCGGATCGCCGATGACGGCGTTTGCCGGCCCGCCCTACTCCCACTCGATCGTACCGGGGGGTTTTGAGGTGATGTCGTAGACGACGCGGTTGATGCCGCGTACTTCGTTGATGATGCGGGTCGCGATGCGGCCCAGGATCTCGTGCGGGAACGGGAAATAGTCGGCGGTCATGCCGTCAGTCGAGGTCACCGCCCGGAGCGCGCAGGCGAAATCGTATGAGCGCGCGTCGCCCATGACGCCGACCGTGCGCACCGGTAGGAGGACGGCAAAGGCCTGCCAGATCGCGTCGTAGAGCCCGGCGCTGCGGATTTCATCGAGATAGACCGCGTCGGCGCGGCGCAGGATGTCGAGCCGCTCGCTGGTGACTTCGCCCGGAATGCGGATCGCGAGGCCGGGCCCCGGAAACGGGTGGCGGTCGACGAAATGGTCGGGGAGGCCGAGTTCGCGGCCCAGGGCGCGCACCTCGTCCTTGAAGAGTTCACGCAACGGTTCGACCAGCTTCAAATTCATCCTTGCCGGGAGCCCGCCGACATTGTGGTGCGACTTGATCGTGACGCTGGGGCCGCCGGTGGCGCTCACCGATTCGATGACGTCGGGGTAGAGCGTGCCTTGCGCGAGGAACTCGACCCCGCCGATGCGCTGCGCCTCCTCGTCGAACACATCGATAAAGGTCGCGCCGATCGCCTTGCGCTTCTCCTCGGGGTCGGTGACGCCGCTGAGCTTTGCGAGGAACAGGGCAGCGGCGTCGCGGTGGATCAGCGGGATGTTGTGGTGGCCGCGGAAGAGGCGCACGACCTCTTCGGCCTCGCCGAGGCGCAGGAGGCCGGTATCGACAAAGATGCAGGTCAACTGGTCGCCGATCGCCTCGTGCAGGAGCGCGGCGGCGACCGCGGAATCAACCCCGCCGGAGAGCCCGCAGACGACGCGGCCCCCCTTCACCTGCTGCCGGATGCGCTCCACTGCCTGGGCGCGGAAGGCGGCCATCGTCCAGTCGCCGCGGCACCCCGCGACGCGGTGGGTGAAGTTTCGCAACAGCTTGCCGCCCTCTGGCGTGTGCGCGACCTCGGGGTGGAAGAGGACGCCGTAGAGCCGCCGCTCGTCGTCGGCGATCGCGGCGTAGGGCGCCCCGTCGCTCGCCGCCACCGCGCGGAACCCGTTTGGCAGGGCATCGACCCTGTCGCCGTGGCTCATCCACACCTGCTCGCGCGCACCCTTGGGCCACAGCCCGTCGAACAGCCGGGATTGGCCCGTCACGTCGATAAAGGCGCGGCCGAACTCCTGGTGGTCGCTCAAGGTCACCCGGCCGCCCAGCTGGGTGCACATCGTCTGCATGCCATAGCAGATCGCCAGCACCGGGACGCCGAGGCGGAACACGATGTCGGGGGCGCGCGGCGTCGTCGCCTGGGTGACCGAGGCCGGGCCGCCGGAAAGGATGATCGCGCGCGGGCCGAACGCGCGGATCTGCTCCTCGCTCGCGGTGTAGGGCTGGATCTCGCAATAGACCCCGTTCTCGCGCACCCGGCGCGCGATCAGCTGGGTTACCTGGCTGCCGAAATCGAGGATCAGGATGCGGTCGGTCGCTGCGGTCATTGGTCGGGTTCCGGATCAGCCTTGCGACCCACCTCACCCTCCCACGCCTCCGGCGCGGGTCCCTCCCTCTCCCCCCTAAAGGGCGGAGAGGGGAAAGGCGCCGCCGAGGTGTCCCCCTCTCCGCCCTCGGGGGCGGAGAGGGCCGGGGTGAGGTGGGGGATTTTTTGCGCGGCGGCGCGTTCGAACTGGGCGACGAAGAAGCCGTCGGTGCCGTGGCGCGCCGGGGTGAGGCGCAGAGTGTCGTCGCCGCCGGGCGAGCGGCCGCCGATCGTCTCGGCCCAGGCGCGCGCCATCGGGTAGAGCGCGAAATCGGCGTGGGCTTCGAGAAAACCCTCGGCCTGCGCTTCGTTCTCCTCGCGCAGCAGGGAGCAGGTGACATAGGTGAGGCGGCCGCCCGGCTTTACGAGGCGCGCCGCGCTGAGGAGGATATCGCGCTGGCGCACGACGAGTTCGGCGAGATCGTTGGGAGTCGCGCGCCATTTGCCGTCCGGGTTGCGCCGCCAACTGCCGATGCCGAGGCATGGCGCGTCGACCAATACCCGGTCGAACCCCCCGCCTTGGTTATTGCCGGCATGGCGCTTGACCCAGAGGTCGCGCTCGCTCGCCAAGACGCGGCGCTCGACATTGCTGATCCCGGCGCGGCGCAGCCGCTGGCCGGCGCGCTCCAGCCGCCAGTCGGCGACATCGCAGGCGATGAGCTTGCCGCGGTTTTTCATCTGGGCGGCGAGCGCCAGCGTCTTCCCGCCGGCGCCGGCGCAGAAATCGACGACCCGCATGCCGGGCCGGGCATCGGCGAGCAATGCCGCCAGCTGCGAGCCCTCGTCCTGGACCTCGACGAGCCCCTCCTTGAAGGCCGCCGTCCCCGAGAGCGGCGCACGGTGCTTGAGGCGCAGCCCGAGCGGCGACCATGGCGTCGGCTCGGCCGCGACATGCTCGGCGGCGAGCGCGCGGCGCGCGCCTTCGCGGTCGGTCTTGAGGCTGTTGACGCGCAGATCGATCGAGGCCGGGGCGTTGAGCGCCGCCATCTCGTCTTCGAGGCGCCTGCCATAAACCGCTTCGAGATGGGGGAGGAGCCAGTCCGGCAGGTCGCTCGCGACAGCGCGCGGCATCGCCGGATGGGTCAGGGTGCGGCCGGCGAGCCCCTTCGCGAGGCGCTCCTCGGCGGGCCCCAGCCGCGCCGGGCGAAACCGGTCGCCGTCAAAGCTTGCCGCCAGATCATCGGGCCTCTGCCCGTTGAGGAGCAGCAGGGCGGCGATCATCCGGCTGCGCGCCTCGACCGCGACGTCGCCTTTGGAAACCCGCCCGATCCACCAGTCGAGCGCGGCGCGGTGGCGCAACACCCCATAGACATGACCGGAAACGTGCGCCCGGTCCTTCGCCCCGATATAGCGGCGGCGCCGGAAATAATCGGCCGCGAAATCGTCGGCCGGACGCCCGCCGGGCTCGATCGCGGCGAGGATGTCGATCGCCGCGGCGATGCAGGCTCCGGGGGTCACTGCGGTTCGTCAGGCCGCGATCCGCTGGCCTAGCCTCACATGTCCTGCCGGTAGTTCGGCGATTCGCGGGTGATCGCGATGTCGTGCACATGGCTCTCGCGCAGCCCGGCGTTGGTGATCCGCACAAAGGTGCAGTTCTTCTGCATCTCGCCGATCGTGCGGTTGCCGGTATAGCCCATCGCCGCGCGCAAGCCGCCGATCAGCTGATGGACGATATTGCCGACCGGCCCCTTGTGGGGGACGCGGCCCTCGACCCCTTCGGGGACGAGCTTCAGCGTGTCGGTGACCTCCTGCTGGAAATAGCGGTCGGCCGAACCCCGCGCCATCGCCCCGATCGACCCCATGCCGCGGTAATATTTGTAGCTGCGCCCCTGGTAGAGGAAGACTTCGCCCGGGCTCTCGTCGGTGCCGGCAAACAATGAGCCGAGCATCGCGCAATCGGCGCCGGCCGCGATCGCCTTGGCGAGGTCGCCGGAGAATTTGATGCCGCCGTCGGCGATCACCGGGACACCGTGCTTGCGGCACTCCTCGACGACATCGACGATCGCGGTGAATTGGGGCACCCCGACCCCGGCAACCATCCGCGTCGTGCAAATGGAGCCCGGGCCGATGCCGACCTTGACCGCATCGGCGCCGGCCTCGATGACCGCGCGCGCGCCCGCGGCGGTTGCCACATTGCCGACGATGACCTGGGTATAGTTCGACATGCGGCGGATCTCGCTGACCGCGTCGAGGACCCGCGAGGAATGACCGTGCGCGGTGTCGACGACCATGATGTCGACGCCGGCGGCGAACAGGGTTTCGGCCCGCTCCAGCTCCAGTTTGCCGGTGCCGGCGGCGGCGGCGACGCGCAGCCGGCCATGCTCGTCTTTCGCGGCCTGCGGGAAGAGCTGCGCCTTCTCGATGTCCTTGACGGTGATGAGGCCGGTGCAGCGATATTCCCTGTCGACGACCACCAGCTTCTCGATGCGGTGCTGATGCAGGAGGCGCTTGGCGTCGTCGCGCGAGACATTCTCGCGCACGGTCACCAGCCTCTCCTTGGTCATCAGCTCGGCGACCGGCTGGCGCGGGTCGCTGGCAAAGCGCACATCGCGGTTGGTCAGGATGCCGACGAGCTTGCCCGGTGCGTGCTCGGATGCGCTGCGCTCGACCACCGGAATCCCCGAAATCCTGTTGTCCGCCATCAGCCGCAGCGCGTCGGCCAAGGTCTCGTCGGGGTGGATCGTGACCGGGTTTACCACCATCCCGGCCTCGAACTTCTTGACCTTGCGGACTTCGGCGGCCTGCTGGTCGATCCCCATGTTGCGGTGGATGACGCCGAGCCCGCCGGCCTGGGCCATCGCGATCGCCAGCGCGCCTTCGGTCACGGTGTCCATCGCCGCCGATATGAGCGGGATGCCGAGCTCGATCTCGCGGGTGATGCGGGTCCGTGTGTCGGTCTCGCCCGGCAGGATGCTCGATGCCGCGGGCACCAGCATGACGTCGTCAAAGGTCAGCGCCTGCCGGATTTCCATCGCGCGCGCCCTCGCAAGATTGGTGTCATGGGCTGATATGTAGGGCGGCCGGACCCGCGGTCCAGTTCCGCCTTGAACGACAGGCAGCGCGCCAGCTATGCGGCGCCGCGGAACCCCTTGGCGACGACATAGGTCTCGGCCGATTCGGCGCGGCTTGCCGCCGGCTTGGCGTGGCGCACCTCGACGAATTCCCGCTTCAAGGTCAACAGCAACGCGCCCTCGGTGCCGCCCTGGAACACTTTTGCGACAAAAGTGCCGCCCGGCTTGAGGATCGTGCCGGCGAAAAGAAAGGCGTCCTCGGCGAGCGCGACGATGCGCAGATGATCGGTCGCGGCATGACCGGTCGCCGGCGCCGCCATGTCGCTCAGCACCACATCGGCCGGGCCGCCGAGCACCGCACGGATGCGCAGGGCAGTTTCGGGATCGCGGAAATCGCCGGTCAGCAAGGTCGCGCCGCCGATTCCGTCGGTCGGATTGAGGTCGATGCCTACGATTTTGCCGTGCGCGCCGACCCGGTGCGCCGCGATCTGGGTCCAGCCGCCGGGGGCGCAGCCGAGATCGACGATGCGCCGGCCGGGAGCCAGAAGCCGAAAGCGCTCGTCGAGCTGCAATAGCTTGAAGGCGGCGCGCGAGCGATAGCCGAGGCGGCGCGCCTCGGCGACAAACGGGTCGTTGAGCTGGCGCGCCAGCCATTCGGTCGAGGAGGGCTTCCTGCGGCGCGCGCTCTTGACCCGGACCACGAGATGCCGACCGGATACGCGCTCGCCGCCGCTGCTGCGCGCCACTACCGCCGCTTCGGTTGGTGCGGGCACAGCAGGTGTGCCATCGCAATCGGCCCCCTCGCCCCCATCGGGGAAGAGGGTTGGGGTGAGGGGGCGTCCTGCGGAGCGATCGGCGTCACCCTCACCCACCGCTCGCTTCGTGAGCGGTTCCCCCTCTCCCGCAATGCAGGAGAGGGTTTTGCTCCGGGACCGCGCTCCACATTTGAACCAACTCTAAAAGCTCATTTAGGCGGCCGGCCCGTCGTGCCCGTGCATCAGGTCGAACAGGATGCCTTCGCGGATGCCGCGATCGGCGACGCGCAGCCGGCCGACCGGCCAGGTCGCGCAGATCGCGTCGAGAATGGCGCAGCCGCTCAGCACCAGATCGGCGCGCTCGCGCCCGACGCAGGGGCTGGCGGCGCGCCCCGCGATGTCGAGCCCGGCAAGATGGCGCGACACCAGCTCGATCTGGTCGAAGGTCAACATGCTGCCGTCGACCATCGCGCGGATGTAGCGCGGCAAGGCCAGGTTGATCCCGGCCAGGGTCGTCACCGTGCCCGAACTCCCGAGCATCTGCACCTGGCGGGCGCGCACCTGGCGCCGGATGCCATGGATCTTCTCGAACGGCGCCAGCGCGGCCTCGGCCTCGGCGACCATCGCGCGGTAGCTTGCCGGCGTTACCTCGATGCCGCCGAAGCGCTCGGTAAACGTCACCACGCCAAACGGCAGCGATACCGAGCCAAGGATTTCCAGGCGCGGCGCGGGGCCGCGGGGCCCGGCCTGATGCAGCCAGACGATCTCGGTCGAGCCGCCGCCGATGTCGAAAACGATCGCATAGGGGATGCGCGGGTGCAGTAGCGGCGCGCAGCCGGTGACGACGAGCCGCGCCTCCTCGGCGGTCGAGATGATCTCCAATTCGATACCGATCTCGCGCTGTACCCGGGCGAGGAAATCGGTGCAGTTGGCCGCCCGCCGGCACGCCTCGGTGGCGACGTAGCGGCCGAACGCGACCTTGCGCTGGCCGATCTTTTGGGCGCACACCCGGAGCGCCTCGAGGGTTCGCGCCATCGCCGCCTCGGAGAGCGCGCCCGTTGCGCCGAGGCCTTCGCCGAGCCGCACGATCCGCGAAAACGCGTCGATCACGCGAAACCCCTCGCCGGCGCGGCGCGCGATCAACAGGCGGCAATTGTTGGTTCCCAGATCGAGCGCGGCGTAGCTCGGCATGAGCGCCCGCGGCGCCGGCCCGAACCGGTCGCTTTGGGTCAAATCCTGCGGCGCCGCCCGCTCTGCCCGCAACATGGCGGCGCCCGGCGCGAAATCCTCCCCGGCCGATTGCGTGCTGTGTTGCAGACTGCTCGACACCGCCGACCACCCAAAGATGCGCCGGCAATGGTAGCGCACCGCGGGCCCAAATCGAAGCGCGGCGAAAGAGCGGGGCGGAGGGGCCCCTTAGCGATGTGGGCGGCGCGCTCGCGGGTGCGTCAGACCGCCGGCATCATGCCGGAATCATGCTGGTATCTGGGGCGGCCGCCATGGCCGGCCGGCGACGACGAGGCCGCGCACGGCGAAACGCTGTCGGCCGCGCCGGCTCTCGCCGAGGACGTCGCGAAAATCATATTCGCCCTCGACCAGTTCGAGGAGCGTCGCGTCGCCGACCGCGCCGACCGCGAGGTGCCCGAGGTCGGCCCGCCCGAGCGCGGCTGCCGGGGCTGCGGTGCCGGCCCGGATGACCGCGCCCAATTCGACCCCGAGCGCGAGAAATTTCGCCATTGTCACGAGCTGGTCGAAGGCCGGCCCATTGATGCTGAGGGCATGCACATCGCTGCTGATGATGGAGATATTGGCTGAAACACTGGTATTATCGACCATCATAAGCGCTATGTCAGTATTATGTCCCTCCATCCCGCCTCCCGGCTCGGAAAGCGCCGTCCGCCCTGTGTGTGCTGATAGCTTTTTTAACGCACCTGAACCGTATCATTCGCCCAGGCTCGCACCGCGATCCGAGGGGTTCCGAGTGACACGCGACTGACATAACGGCTTGGTGTCCCAGAAACACCAGCAAATCCGCCACTGTTCACGTCATGTGAAGGGACATGGACGGCGCTTTGACGCCTCGCGCCGTCTGACATGGCTGATCCGATAGGGCGCTCGGACTGATATGTTTGTATCACCGCCCTGGCGCCGTCTCAACCGATCCACCTCGCGCTCGCGCCCCTGCCATGCCTCGCAACAGCCGCGCCCAACCTTTGCAACGGAACAACCGCAGGGGATCGTCGGCGAGACCGGGGCCGGGGTAGCGGTGGCTCGCGCTGGGAGGCACGCGAAATCTCAAATACATCCTCGCGATGCACACGGCCCAGCCAGAAATGCGATCCGGTTTCCAAAATGGCGACGGCTGGTTTTTTCCCGCCGCCCCTCATGGCGACCCGCCCTTGCCTCGATTGCGCGGTAGTCCGACACTCCTGTGGGCCGAATGCTTCGCGGGTCTGGACCTGTTAACCAAACTCAAGTAAAATTCATGGTTAATTGCCAGAAATTAACCAATAATTTTATCGGCATTTAGCTGATCCCACGCTTATCGTCGCGTCTTCACGAAGGTAAGGGGACGCGCCCCCTACGAAGTCGTCGAAGGAAAATAGCGTGACGAACCGAATTTCCGCTCGATTGCCGAGTTCGCTCGCTCTTTTCGGAATGGCGTTGCTCGGGATGACCATCCCTGTGCTGCCGACGCAGCAGGTTCGATCCGGCCTGAGTGGTCATCAAGCCGCCAGGGTCCAATGGGGCTAACCTTGCACCTAACGCTGGATAACTGACGAGATAGAGATCAAGGGGCGGGGCATGAATTGGCTCATGATCCTGACCCTCGTTGTGCCTTCCGCGGTCGTCGCTGCAATGCTGATCGGCACGTGGTTGGGCGATCGCATGAGCCCTGGAAAATGAACAGCAACGCCCTGTGGCGGGAGGTTGGTATGCTCGTTCTTCGCCAAGATCGCCTTGAAGATACGGCGCGTTTGGCGCGCAGTGCGCCCTTGCACTTAGAGATCACGGGTCGCGAGGAGGGTTCGCTACAGATCGTCCTGGTAGACTGGCTGATCATCAAGGGCGCCGAGCCAGATTTTAAGAAATACTGGAAGGAAGCGGGTCCTGTAGAGGATCGCTCGCTGATGGTGGGAGAATTTCTAAGTGAACCCGACGGAAATGAGAAATTTCCTTGGGTGACAGGGGACCTCCGAAACGGAGATGCCTCCCGTTTCATCAATGTCGGCTTATGGGCTAGCGCCGAAGCATTTCAACAGC
>DATCQF010000513.1:0-5942 GCA_036569735.1 Allostellaceae bacterium
GCGCTCTACCGGTTCGACATCGTCCTCCAGGGCGAGGGCGAAACCGCCTTCCTCGATATCTGACGCCGGTTTCATTTGCGCGAGCTAGCGCGGGAGAAATGATAATGGAGCAGCCGGCCGATACCGGTCTGATCACTATGCCGAGCAAATACTCGGCAGCCGAGACCATCCAACGCTTTGAGGCGGCAATTAGGGAAAAGTCGGATCAGGGATGGATGGTTTTTACCGAACTGGATCATGCCGCTGCGGCACAAAAGAATGGATTGAAGCTGCCGGCCCGCACCGTGATCGTCTTTGGCAATCCGCGGGTCGGCACCCCGAACCTGCAGGAAGCGCCAACCCTTGCGATAGACGTGCCTCCAAAAGCGCTGGTCTGGGAGGATGAGCAAGGAAAGGCATGGCTCACCTTCAACTCAGGGGAGTACTTGCAGAATTACGTCTTCACCCGGCATGGGCTCCCGGCGAATCCGGTGGCCGCCAAGGCATTCGATGAATTTGTCACGCATGCCGCCACACAGGCTACCCAGTAGGACCGACCTGCACCGGTATCGGCGGCGGGCCGTCACAGCAGCTGGCCGCCATCGACCGAGATCGTCTGGCCGGTGACCCAGCCGGCCAGGGGCGAGGCGAGAAACGCCACGACCTGCGCCACCTCCTCCGGCCGGCCAAGGCGATCGAACGGGATGCTGCGCAGGATCGCGCCGTAGAGCGACGGGTTGTTGGTCTTTGCCCGCTCCCAGGAGCCGCCGGGAAACTCGATCGAGCCCGGCGCCACGCAGTTGACCCGGATGCCCTGCCGCGCCAGCGCCGCCGCCTCGCTCTGCGTGTCCTGGATCTGCGCCGCCTTGACCGCGCCGTAGGGTGGGGTGCGGGCCGACGCGCCGATCCCCGAGATCGACGAGATGTTGACGATCGCGCCGGCCCGGCTCGCGGTGAGAAACGGCACCGCCGCCCAGGTCGCCCGCACCGTGCCGAGGAGGTCGACATCGATGCTGCGCGCCCAGCCGGCCTCGTCGTGGCTGGAGCCGAATCCCGAGGCGTTGTTGACCAGGATGTCGATGCCGCCGAGCGCCTCGGCCGCCGCGCCGATGTAAGCCGCCACGGCAGCCGCGTCGGCGATATCGCAGGCCTCGGCATGGGCGGTGACGCCGTGCGCGGCGATCTCGCCCCGCACCCGGTCCAGCGCCTCGGCCCCGCGCGCGCAGATCGACACCGCGGCCCCCGCCTCGGCGCAGGCCAGCGCGATCGCCCGCCCGATCCCCCGGCTGCCGCCGGTAACGACCGCGCGCTTCCCCGAAAGGTCGATCTTCATCTCACCCGCGCCCCTTCAAAGGATTGAACCTAACGCCCGATCATGGCGGCGATTGCCGCCGCTTCCCAGCGCAAAGCGCTCGCCTCTTCCCCGAGGAGTTGGGCGAAGCGCCGGAAAAGTATAGGGTCCGGTTGCGGTTAAGCTCAGCCGCTTGCGGCAGCGAGGCGGTGGTGTCTGCACCAGTGGAAAGTGGCCCTAGGGCTCGCCTGCGCAGTCAGGGGGGCCGGCCGTCGCGCCTCGAATCGGCGCAGCTCTCGGACCGCATCCTCGATGTCGCGACCGCGCTGTTTCTAGGGCATGGGTTCGGCGCCACCAGCATCGAGGCGGTAGCCAAGCGCGCCGGCATCTCGAAGCGCACCTTCTATCACCGGTTTCGCGGCAAGGAGGAATTGTTCGAGGCCGTGGTGCGGCGGCTGATCGAGCGCTGGATGCCGCCGATCGACGCCACCCTCTTCGAGGCGCCGAGCCTTGCCGAGACGCTGCACCGCACCGCCGAGCACATGCTCGGCGTGGCGCTGACCCCGGAGGCGCTCGCGCTGCACCGGATTGTGATCGCCGAGGCGCCGCGCTTTCCCGGCCTCGCCCGCATCCTGCACGAGTTGGGCGCGGCGACCGGGATCGAGCGCATCGCCCAGTATCTCGAGCGGCACATCGCGAGCGGCGAGCTGGGAGCGATCGATCCGCATTTCGCCGCCGAGCAATTCATCCTGATGGTGGTGACCGGACCGCGCCGGCGCGCGCTGGGCCTCGGTGCGCCGCTCAACCCCTCTGAGCTGCGCGACTGGGTCGAGCAAAGCGTCAGGCTTTTTCTCGGCGGGTGCCGCGGCGGCTGACGCGCATTGGCGTCCGCGGAGCAATGCCGGCACCCGGACGTTGACCCTCGTGAACCAAACCAGGGGAAGAGCCAAATCCATGTCATACGCGACTCACTCGTACGCGATTGGCCGGGCGGTACGCGCCGCCACCGCGCTGGGGCTCGCCGGCGCGCTCATCGCACTGCCGCTCGGAGTGGCCGGGCCCGGCGCGGCCCATGCCGATCCTGGGCAATTCCAACTCGCCCAGGGCGCGGGCGCGCCGCAACGGCCCCCCGGCAAGCCGCCCGAAGCCGCTCCGGCGCAGGGCAACGAGATCGAGAGCCAGATTGCCGATTTGCAGAAAAAACTGCGCATCACCACGGCGCAGCAGCCGCTGTTTGACGCTTTTGCCCAAATCATGCGGCAAAACGCGCAGGCGCTGGACGCGGTGATGCGTCAGCAGCAGCAGAAAAGCGGGACGACTGCCGTCGATGATCTGCGCGCCTCTGCCCAGCTCGCGGAAGCCGAGGCCGAGGGCTTGAAGCGGCTCCTGCCGGCCTTCCAGGCGCTGTACGACAGCCTCCCGGACCCGCAGAAACGCCTCGCCGACGCGGCCATGGGTCAACCCGCGCCAGGCAACGAACCGCAGCCGGCGCGCCCGAAAAAGTAGGCGCGCGGAGGTTGCGGCGCAAAACGCCGGTGCGAACTCGTACCGGCGTTTTGCCTTCGGCCGCACGGTAGTATTCAACTAAATTCATTCGCGCGGTGATTTAGCCGTCTCGCGGCTTCCGCCAATATCGCAAAGTTGCCACAATCTTGCCGGGATCGATCGCTGTTTTCGAGCGTATACCGAGCGGAGCAATTGCTCGTAAGTTTGGTAGATGCATAGGGGAGCAGCGTATGTCGATGCGAATCACATTGGCCGCCGGCGCATGTCTTGTGGTGGCAGCGGCCATCTCTGTGAGCGATGCGCGGGCACAGACATTCTACCTTGGCGGTGAGGCCGGCTGGAACGTGCTGCAGGACCAGACCGACAAGGCGCCGGGGTTCCCGGGGGTCCGCGCGCGGTTCAATTCGGGTTTCGCCGCCGGCGCCCGCGCCGGCTACGAATGGGGGCCGTGGCGCTTCGAGGAAGAATACGTCTACCGCAACAACGATCTGAACGGGCTCAGGGTGGCCGGCCTCAACGTGCCCGGGGTGAGCGGCAGCCGCCAGTCGCACGCGGTGATGACCAACCTCCTCTACGACATCAACCTGGGCTGGCCGGTGACGCCGCATGTCGGCGCCGGCGTCGGCGCGGTCAACGTCATCGACAGCGCCCGGGTCAAGGGCTTTGGCCGCGTCTTCAACGACGACGACTGGCGGTTCGGCTACCAGGCGATCGGCGGGGTGCGCTACAATTTGACGCCGAACATCGCGCTCGATCTCGATTATCGCTATCTCGGCACGACCGACTCGACCTTCCGGGTGCCCGCCGCGCCGACGATCAAGTACACCAGCGGCTACGACAACCATACCCTGATGGCGAGCATGGTCTACCGGTTCGGGCCGCCGCCCGCGGCACCGGTGGCCGCGCCGATGGCGCCGCCCGCCCCGCCGCCAGCCGTGGCGCGCAAGGTGTTCCTGGTGTTCTTCGACTGGGATCGCGCGACGATCACCGCCGAGGGCATGCGCGTCGTGCACCAGGCGGCCGAGGCCTACCGCTCGGGCGCGCCGGTGCGCATCCAGGTCACCGGCTTTACCGACGCATCGGGATCGGCCGGCTACAACCAGCGGCTTTCCGAACGTCGCGCCAACGCGGTGGCCAATGCGCTCGGTCGCAGCGGCGTCCCGAAGAACGACATGATGGTCAGCGGCCGCGGCAAGAACGACCTGCGCGTGCCGACCGCGGACGGCGTGCGCGAGCCGCAAAACCGCCGGGTCGAGATCGTCTTCCCGTAAACCGGCCGCCACTGCATCGCGTGCGAGAGGCCCGCTCCGGCGGGCCTCTTTTTGCGTGTCATTGCGAGCGAAGCGAAGCAATCTCGCCGTACAAGTCGAGGCCGGATCGAGATTGCTTCGTCGCTCGGCTCCTCGCAATGACGCAAACGGAGAGATCATGATCAAGAGCATCTCGCTGCTGACCCGCCGGGCGGGGCTGTCGCACGAACAGTTCGTCCGGCATTGGGTCGAGATCCACGCGCCGTTGGCCCATGCCGTACCGGGTGTGCGGCGCTATGTGCAGAACCACATTCTGGACGAGCGCAGGCGGGCCGACATCCCGACGACCGAGATCGCGGTCGATGGCGTCGCGGAGATGTGGTTCGACGACCGCGCCGCGATGGACCGCGGCAACGCGTCGCCCGAAGCCAAGCGCCTGCACGACGACGGCGCCCTGTTCATCGGCGGGATCAAGAGCTTCATCGTCGAAGAAAAGGTGATCATCCCCATATCAGGGTGATGGCACGAACGGGCTAGGAGGCGGCCATGAGTCCTGACACACGCGTCGAGATCGCCGAAATCCCCAGCGATGCCCCCGGCGATACAAGTGCGGTGCGGCCGGCGCTGCGCTATCTCAGCGGCTTCGGCAACGAGCTGGCGAGCGAGGCGGTGCCCGGCGTCCTGCCGCACGGCCAGAATGCGCCGCAGCACCCGCCGCGCGGGCTTTATACCGAGCAGCTGTCGGGGACGGCGTTCACAGCGCCGCGCGCGCAGAACCGCCGCTCGTGGCTCTACCGCATCCGGCCGTCGGCGATGCACGGGCCGTTCCGCCGCATCGACGACAGGCTGATGCGCACCGCGCCCTGCCATGAAGCCGACCCCTCGCCGAACCGGCTGCGCTGGAACAAGCTGCCGTTCCCCACCGAGCCGGCCGATTTCGTCGACGGCCTTGCAACGTTGGGGACCAATGGCGATGCCGGCGCCCGCACGGGAATCGGCATCCATCTCTACCGCGCCACCCGATCGATGACCGACCGGGTATTTTATGACGCCGACGGCGAACTGCTGATCGTGCCGCAGCAGGGCCGCCTCACGCTCCACACCGAGTTCGGCCCGATCGAGGCGAGCCCCGGAGAGATCGCGGTCATTCCGCGCGGCGTCAAATTCCGCGCCGAGCTGCCCGACGGAGCGGCCGGCGGCTATGTCTGCGAGAATTACGGGGGTTTGTTCCGGCTGCCCGAACTGGGTCCGATCGGCGCCAACGGGCTCGCCAACCCGCGCGATTTCCTCAGCCCCTGCGCCGCCTTCGAGGAGCGCGATGGGCGCCATGAGCTGGTCGCCAAGTTCGAGGGCCATCTGTGGGCCACGACCCTCGACCATTCGGCGCTCGACGTCGTCGCCTGGCACGGCAATTACGCGCCCTATAAATACGACCTCGCCCGCTTCAACACGATCGGCACGGTCAGCTTCGACCACCCCGATCCGTCGATCTTCACGGTGCTGACCGCGCCGACCGACACGCCGGGCACCGCGAACTGCGACTTCGTGATCTTCCCGCCGCGCTGGATGGTGGCTGAGCACACGTTCCGGCCGCCGTTTTTTCACCGCAACGTGATGAGCGAGTTCATGGGGCTGGTGCGCGGTGTCTACGACGGCAAGGCGGGCGGCTTCGTGCCGGGCGGCGCGTCCCTGCACAATTGCATGTCGGCGCACGGCCCCGATCGCGCCACCTTTGCAAAGGCGGTCGCCGCCGACCTTCAGCCGCAGCGCATCGAAGACACCCTCGCCTTCATGTTCGAGACGCGCCTCGTCGTCCGCCCGACCCGCTTCGCGCTCGACACCCCCGCCCTGCAGCAAGACAACGATGCGTGCTGGGCCGGGTTCGACAAGATGTTCGAGGGCTGACTCGGCCCCTC
>DATCQF010000514.1:0-7640 GCA_036569735.1 Allostellaceae bacterium
ACCCAAATCGTCTTGGCCGGGCTTGTCCCGGCCATCCACGTGGGTCCCCGGGACAAGCCCGGGGATGACGAATGAAGGGGTGGGAAACTCGCCGAATTAACCCGCCGGCGGCCTGGTCGCCTGCATCGAGGGGAGCTGCTCGACCTCCCGGTACCAGGCGGCGAGCTTGGGGTGGCGCCCACGCCAGCCATCGTCGGGGAAGCGGAAATCGAGATAGCCGAAGACGCAGCCGAAGGTCACATGCCCGATCGTGCGCGGACCGGACAGTTCCTCGCGCTCGACCGCGGCGAGGCCCTGGTGCGCCTTCTTCAGCTGGCCGTCGGTCCAGCCGCTCCACCGCTTGTCCTCAGGCCGGGTGGTCTCGTAGCGGGTGAGCACCAATGCGTCGAGAATGCCGTCGCCGAGCGCCTGCTGGCGCAGCGCCGTCCAGCGCGCCGGTCCGGCGACCGGGAAGTACTTGCGGCCGGTCGCCAGGCTGTCGAGGTACTCGCAGATGACCGGCGAGTCGAACAGCACCTGCCCGTCATCGGTGAGGAGGCTCGGCACCTTCATCAGCGGGTTTTCGCCGGCGAGGCTTTCGTTGGTCTGCACCGGGCTGACCGCGGTCGCGACGAGTTCGATGCGGCCGAGCAGACCCTGTTCATGCGCGAGCACCATGACCTTGCGCACAAACGGCGAGGCGGCGGCGTGGCGTAGCTTCATGCGACCCTCATCTGCAGATCAAAGTAGGTTGTGCCGGCCCCTCACCCCAACCCTCTCCCCGCCAGCGGGGAGAGGGAGCAGGCAGTGCGGTTTTGGCCCCTCGCCCCGCGGGCGGGGAGAGGGAGGGACCCGCGCGAAGCGTGGGAGGGTGAGAGGCAATGTCCTATTTCAACGTGCGGTCCCACATCGCGAACATCTTGTCCCAGGTTTCCTCGGCGGCCAGCGTGTTGTAGATCGCCCGCTCGGGGAAGGCGAAGCCGTGCTCGGTGCCGGGGAACATCTTGAGCTCGTGCTTGATGCCGTGCTTTTCGAGGAGACCCTTGAGCTCGCCCGGGATGTGCGGCGGGACGCTGCGGTCGGTCTCGGCGAAGGCGTAATAGAGCTCGCCCTTGATTCGGTCGAGGAAGAGGTGCGGCGAGTCCTCCTTGTCGGTGATGATGCCGACGCCGTAGAGCGAGGCCGCGGCCTTAATGCGGTGCGGGTAGAACGCCGCCGCGTTGGTGATGTGCATGCCGCTCATGCAATACCCGACGCAGCCAACCGGGCCCGGCTTTGCCTTGTCCTGCGCATCGAGCCAGCCGAGGAGCCCGCCGGTGTCGTCCATCACCTTGGCGTTGGTCAGGCTGGCCATCGCCGAGAGGATGCAGGGCATCATCGAATCGTCGCGGCGCGCCACGTCAAAGCGCAGATGCCCGAGCCGGTAGTACATGTCGGGCAAGAGGCAGAAATAGCCGGCCCGCGCGATGCGCCGCGCCATGTTGCGCAGTTCTTCGCGGATCCCCGGCGCATCCATGTAGAAGATGATGCCCGGATACTGGCCCGGCCCCTCGGGGCAGACCGCGAATGTCGGCATCCTTCCGTATTTTGTCGTGACGATGACGTCCTGTTCGAGCATCGCGAGGGTCCTCCGGTTCAGGCGACGAATGGGGGGCGGAGCCTCGCGCGATTGCCGGGCGATGTCACGCGGTTTTGCCCCGCCAAGCTAACCCGCCTCAGCGTCCGCGAAACACCGGCGCGCGCTTGTCGCCCCAGGCCTGGAGCGCTTCGGCATGGTCCTCGGAAGCGGCGCAGCGGGCGCGCGCGGCGGCCAATTCGGTGCGGTCGAGGCGGCCGCCGGCGATCTCGTTGATCGCACGCTTCAGTCCGGCGAGCGCAAGCGGCGCGTTGGAGGCCAGGATCGCGGCCAGGGCATCGACTCGCGCCGCGAGGTCGGCCGCCGGTACGCACTCGTCGAGATAGCCGATGCGCAGCATTTCGTCGGTCTCGATCGGCTGTGCGGTCAGGAACAGCTTTTTCGCCGCGCTGATTCCGAGGCGCGCGACATAGCGCTCGATGCCGCTCGGGTAATAGACGATGCCGAGCCGTGCCGCCGGCATCAACAAACGCATCCCCTCGACCCCGATGCGGAAATCGCAGGCCAGCGCGAGGTCGGTCGAGCCGCCGTAGACGCTGCCGTTGAGCGCGGCGATGGTCGGCACGCGCAACGCCTCGAGCCGGTCGACGGTGCGCTCGAAACTGTCGCTGCCCGGCTCGGCACCATCTGTGGGCTTGGCGGCGTGGCGCTCGACCAAGGCGCCGATGTGATAGCCGGAGCTGAAGCTCTTGCCGGTCCCGGTCAACACCAGCACGCGGACCCCAGGGTCATCGTCGATCCGGGCGAAGGTCTCGCGCAGCACGGCGAGATCGTCGGGTTCGATCCGGTTGTGCTGGCGCGGACGGTTGAGGTGGATCGTGGCGCGGCCCTCGGCGATCGTGACGATCGGAGGGGTTGCATCGCCGGACGCGCCGTTTGCTGTTGCCATCCTCATACTCCCGCCTAGACGCCTGGGGGCCTGGTGACCTGGAAGCTCTGGCGCTCCGCCATGCGGAGGGTCCACGCCCGCAGGGCCGGGTGCTCGGCAAGCGGCGCCGCGCCTTCGGGGAGACGGCTGAAATAATAAAGGATCGGGATCACCATCAGATCGGCCAGGCTCACCCGCTCCCCGGCGAGGAATTGCTGGTCGCCCTGGAGGCGCGCGATCTCCGACACGCACAGCCGGGCCCGCGGCAGCGCCGCCGCCACCGCCGCCTCGTCGACCGGCAGCCCGAGGCGCGGCGCGACGATGCGGTTGAACACGATACCCGCGGCGATCGACGGCCAGGCATAGGCGTCGACGATGCCGATGATCTGGTTCATCCGGGCGAATTGGTGCAGATCGGTCGGCTGCAGCGGTGACGCCGGAAAGCCTTCGTCGATATAGCGCAGGATCGCCTGCGTCTCGTAGAGAAGGAACCCGTCATGCTCGAAGGCCGGGACCTTGGCGAACGGATGGCGCGCGAGGTGCGGCGCTTCGCGGTGGGCGCCGAAGGGGACTTCGACCAGTTCGTGCGCGACCCCTTTTTCGGCAAGCGCGAGGCGGGCGCTCCACACATAGGTGCTGCCTGCCGGGCCATAGACAGTCGGCCGCGCCATGTCTCGAACCCCCTACCCGTCATGAATGGGCAGGAGATTGCTTTGTCGCCGCGTTCCCCGCAATGACAGACTTTTTTGTCGTTGCGAGCCGGCGGTCGGGGCGCGGCCTTTTCAGTTGGCCGCGGCGCGCCGGGTCAGTTCGCGACGCGCCATTGGCCGTCGGCGTCGCGGCAGGCGGTGCCGTAGACCGGGTTCTGCCGGGTGCCGCCATTCGGCGTCGTCGTATACTCGCGGCAGGTCTGGCCGGCGGCGTTGGTGAAGGCGGGCCGGCTGGTATAGGTGATCTGCGCCGCGCCGGTCGGTGCCGGGGCGGCTGTCGAGGCCGGCGCCGCGCCGGGGGTCGCGGTCGCTGCGGGCGGCGCATACTCGGCCGGCGCCGGCGGTGGATAGTAGGCCGCGGGCGGATAGTACGGATAAGACGCCGGCGGTGGATAATAATAGGGATAGGGCGCGTAGTAGCGGGGGTACCCCCAGCCCCAGCCAAACCCGAACGGGAACTGCGCCGCGGCGGGCGCCGGCGCGGCGGCCCAGGCAACGACGCCGAACGCGGCGGCAATGGCGGTGGCGCCAAAGCGCCATGTCCGGAAGTTTCTG
This sequence comes from Allostellaceae bacterium, assembly GCA_036569735.1. Classification (GTDB taxonomy): domain Bacteria; phylum Pseudomonadota; class Alphaproteobacteria; order ATCC43930; family CGMCC-115725; genus DATARH01. The sequence continues at coordinate 3,749 of DATCQF010000514.1, forward strand.
GTCAGCCCACTCATGCCCGCCCCAAATCAAAAAGTGACGCAACGCACCCGTTCTATAGGGCGCGGCTATCGGCAGGCATCCCCGCCCGCGCCAGCGGAACCTCGCGCCGCCGCGTCCGGTGCACGGCGGTTGCAGCCCATGGCCCGGACGGGCTAAGACCGTGGCTGCTTTTCAGCCGAGGAGATTTGCCGTGGCGCGCGGAGCCGACCAGCACAGAAATCCACAATCCGATATCGATATCGCGCAGGCGGCGGCGATGCGGCCGATCGGCCAGGTCGCGGCGGACAAGCTCGGCATTCCCGACGAGGCGCTGTCGCCCTATGGCCGCTACAAGGCGAAGATATCATTGGATTACATCCGCACGCTGGCGGACCGGCCGGACGGCCGGCTGATCCTCGTCACCGCGATCACCCCGACCCCGGCCGGCGAGGGCAAGACCACGACGACGGTCGGTCTCGGCGACGCGCTCAACCACATCGGCAAGAAGGCCATACTTTGTCTGCGCGAGCCGAGCCTGGGGCCATGCTTTGGCGTCAAGGGCGGCGCCGCCGGCGGCGGCTATGCGCAGGTCGTGCCGATGGAGGACATCAACCTGCATTTCACCGGCGACCTGCACGCGATCGGCACCGCCAACAACCTGCTCGCCGCGCTGATCGACAACCACATCTATTACGGGCTCGAGCCGCGCCTCGACCCGCGCCGGGTCGCTTGGCGCCGCGGGCTCGACATGAACGATCGGGCATTGCGCTCGATCGTGTCGTCGCTCGGCGGGGTCGCCAACGGTTTCCCGCGCGAGGACGGGTTCGACATCACGGTCGCCTCGGAGGTGATGGCGATCTTCTGTCTGTCGAACGACCTCGCCGATCTGCGCCGCCGGCTCGCCAACATCGTCGTCGGCCAGACCCGCGAGCGCCAGGCGGTGCGGTCCGCCGATCTGAAGGCGGCCGGCTCGATGGCAGCCTTGTTGAAGGACGCGCTGGCGCCGAACCTCGTGCAGACGCTGGAAAACAACCCGGCCTTTATCCATGGCGGCCCGTTCGCCAACATCGCCCATGGCTGCAATTCGGCGATCGCCACCAAGACCGCGCTGAAGCTCGCTGATTACGTGGTCACCGAGGCCGGGTTCGGGGCCGATCTCGGCGCCGAGAAATTCTTCGACATCAAATGCCGCAAGGCCGGCCTCAAACCCGATGCGGCGGTCATCGTCGCGACGGTGCGCGCCCTCAAGATGCATGGCGGGGTGCCGCGCGACGGGCTCAAGGAGGAGAATGTCGCGGCGCTCGAAATGGGCTTCGCCAACCTGCGGCGCCATCTCGAAAACCTGGCCGGGTTCGGGGTGCCGGTGGTGGTCTCGGTCAACCGCTTCAGCGCCGACACCGCGGCCGAGCATTCGAAGCTGAAGGAACTGTGCGCCGGCATGGGGGTCGAGGCGGTGATCGCCGACCATTGGGCCGAGGGGGGCGAAGGCGCCGCCGAACTGGCCCATGCCGTCGTAAAGCTCGCCGACAGCGGCAAGGCCGACTTCCGCTTTCTCTATCCCGACGAGATGCCGCTGCGCGACAAGATCCAGACGATCGCGCAAAAGATTTACCGGGCAAAGGACATCGCCTGTGACGGCGCCATCGAGAGCCGCCTCGCCGAACTGCAGAAGGGCGGGTTCGGCCATTTCCCGGTGTGCATCGCCAAGACGCAGTACAGCTTTACGACGGACACCAACGCCAAGGGCGCGCCGGACGATCATATCCTCGGGGTGCGCGAAATACGGCTGTCGGCCGGCGCCGAGTTCATCGTCGCGGTGTGCGGCGAGATCATGACGATGCCGGGCCTGCCGCGGGTTCCCGCCGCCAACAATATCGAATTGACCGACGACGGCCGCATCACCGGGCTGTTCTGATCTTGGGCGGAGAAGGAGCCATGAAGCTCGACGAATCCGACGTAATGGCCCTTCCACGCAAGTTGGTTGAACAGGTCATTCTTGGACTGTATGACCCGATTAACGTTCATCTGGTCAAATTGAGCGGCTTTGATTTCTCGGTGGAATTGCGCCAACATTTCCGGCGTGAACTGCGAAGCTGGCTACGTAAGATCCAAAGGTTGCGGTTCAAGCCGCACAACCGAACCGGCTCGTCCAAGTTCTACTTCGACATGCTATTCGATTACCCGTTCGGCGGGGTCGAGGTGCGGAACATGCGGTTGATCATGGATGAGATCGCCGACGAATATGACGATGCGCGGCCGACCAAGACCCCTGAGGAGATGGTCGAGTGGCTACGGGCGTTTCATACCGAGTTGGCGGAACGCCTGCACAACGGCGAAGACGTGCTCGACTTGATCCCCGAGTGAGGGAAGGTCTTGGATCCTGACGCGGTCAAGCTGTGGCGGCGGGGCGAGCGCGAGCGCCTCATTGCGCTGCGCCAGGCGGCGCCCGCCGATCAGCGGCGGCTGTGGGGTGAGCGCATCGATGCCGGGCTACGGAGCCTCATCGCCGAGCTTCCGGGGGTTCTCGGGGTCTATTGGCCGTTTCGCGCCGAGTTCGACCCGCGGCCGCTGATCGACTGGGCGGTCGCTGCCGGACGCCAGGTCGCGCTGCCGGTAGTAGTCGACAAGAAGGGCCCGCTCGAATACCGCTCCTGGCAGCCCGGTGACCCCTTGGTCGACGGCGTGTGGAACATCCCGGTGCCGGAAAAACGCGACATCGTCACGCCACGGGTCGTCCTGGCCCCGCTCGTCGGGTTCGACCTCGCGTGCTACCGGCTGGGCTATGGCGGCGGCTATTTCGACCGCACACTGGCGGTGCTGTCACCGCGCGCGTTGGCGATCGGGGTCGGGTTCGAGGCGCAGCTTCTCGAGACGATCCATCCCCAGCATTTCGACGTGCCGATGGATGTGATCGTCACCGAGACCGGGACGCGCCGCCGGTAAACCCCGGTGCCTTCAGGCGCCGTCGCGGGCGATGCGGGCGGCGGAGCGCGGCCGGCCACGCCGCGGGCGCTGCGCAACGGCTGCCGGCGCCGCTGCGCTCTGGCGGCCGCCGCGGCCGAGGCCCAATTCCTTGGCCAGGGTCGAGCGCTGCTCGGAATAGGCCGGCGCGGTCAGCGGATGATCGCTCGCCAGGCTCCAGCGCTTGAGATACTGCTCGCCGGTCAAACCATGGCGGGTGCTGATGTGGCGGCGCAGCATCTTGCCCTTCCAGCCGCATTCGAGGCAGACCACGGCATCGCGCTGCACCGAGCGGCGGATCGGCACGGCCGGGGTCAAGACGCCTGGCGGCTCGACGGGCATGCCGAGGCGCTCGATCGTGCGATGCACCGAGTTGATCAAATCGGGGATCTGCTCGGGTGCAACATTATGGTGCGATACGTAGCTGGCGATGATCCTGGTGACAAGCGCGGGATATACCCCTTGATATTTTGGTTCAGCAGCCATTTTTGCCCCCCGTTCGAAGGTTCCAAGTCTAGCACCATGGGTGGGCACAAGTAAAAGACCGAAATGCGCGGTAACCGCCCGATTACCTGGATTATTCAAGGCGGCACCCGGCAAACGCTCGCCGACACCGCCGATTTCGTCTGATCCACTTGACCTTGCCGGTCGCGCGACGCGCTATTCGCTCCGCTGAGGCCAACCTTATGCTGGCGGAGCCGCCGCCCGACCGGGCTGCCCAACAAGTTCCTTCGGCAAGCGGCGGCTTCCGTCTCGCGTGCCTCCTGTTCCACCTGTTTTTGCAGGCCCACATCAGGCATCGTCGCACCGCCTCTCCGGTCTTACCCGACTGCGGCCACCGTAACGCAGCACAGGATACGATGCCATTATGGCAATTTTATCGTCGCGATTTGGACAACAGAGAATAGGTGTTTTTTCGCGCGGCGGATCGCCAGGGCATCGTGCGTATAGG
>DATCQF010000515.1:0-8570 GCA_036569735.1 Allostellaceae bacterium
CGGCGAGGGTGACGCCAAAGGTGCTCTTGCGGAACCCGCCGTCCTTGTCATGGAGGCCGCTGCGGCAGCTGTCCTTCTGCTGGTTGTGGCACCAGATGCAATAATTGGCTTCGTCCTGCGCCCCGGCGAGGTCGGTGCCGGGGTCGGTCAAAGCAAAACCGTCGCGCGCCCGCCAGTCTTCCTCGGGAAGGCGCAGCATCGTGACGCCCTGGCGCTCGACCGTCGCCACCGGCACCAGATGATGCATGTCGAGCCGGTGGGGCACCCGGAAGAGGAGCCCGCGCTTGTGCCTCCCTCTCCCTTCCGGCGACAGGGTCGCCCACGCGGCGTATTCGAGCGCTAACTTGAGCGGCAGTTTGTGCGCGGCTTCGTCGTCGAGCCAGCGCCCGACCGCCTCGGCATAGCGCAACTCCCAGGCGAGGACGCCCTGGCGCGTCGCGAAATCCGCGGCCGGGCCGCCGATCAGCGTTTCCAGCTCCTGCGCCAGAAGGTGGCCGTTGAGCTGGACAGCGTCGGCCTCCTTGATCTCCTTGACCGCGCGGCGCTGCACGAAAAGCCGCTTCACCGAATAAAGCGGCGCGAGCCTCTCGTGCCGCGCCTGCAGCGCGCGGACCTCGCCGGCGATGCCGAAGAGCTCCCCGATGAAATCCTCGAGATGCGGCGACAGATCGACGAGGAGATCGGATTCGTCCTTGCGGTCGAGCGTATCGGGCGCGGCCCGCGCCGCCATCAGCCGGTCGTGCAGCGCCACCTCGGCCGCGGCAAGATGCGCGACAAACGCGCGGTCGAGCCGGACCAGCCCGTCGCGCTCGTACAACTCGGCAAAACTGAGCCCGTATTTCAGGGCAAGTTCGGTCATGGGCGCTTGTTACGCGAATAGAACAGCGGAAACCATCCGGCAAATCGCCGCGACAAGGCTGCGGCTATTTCGCAGCTGCGCAATAGATGGAGCGCTCCGGACCGGATAAAAGCTGCGACCTGGGCCGCGGCCGTCCCGGCCGCCTGCGGGCGGGACGGCCGCGCTCCTGCATTCAGCCGCCGTCGCTCGTCGCGTCGGCGGTTTCGAGGAGCGCGTTGAGCAGCACGTTGCAGCCGGCGGTCAGGTCGGCGGGTTTGGCGTCCTCGATCTCGTTGTGGCTGATGCCGCCGACGCAGGGGACGAAGATCATCGCGGAGGGTGCGACGCGGGCCATGTAGACCGCGTCGTGCCCGGCGCCGCTGACGATGTCCTGATGCTTGTAGCCCTGCGCCTGCGCAGCATCGCGCACCGCGCCGACGAGGCGGGGGTCGAACGGGGTCGGCGGGAAGTACCAGAACTCCTTGACCTCGGCTTCGAGGGTTTGCGAGGCGGCGGCTGCGGCGCAGGCTTCGCGCAGTTCCACATCCATCGCGGTCAGCACGGCGTCGTCGGGATGGCGGAAATCGACCGTGAGGAAAACCCGGCCGGGGATCGTGTTGCGCGAATTGGGGCTGACCTGGACAAACCCGACCGTCGCGCAGGCATAGGGCGCGTGGGCGCGGCCGATCTGGTTGACCGCGTCGATCATCCGCGCCGCGCCGACCAGCGCATCGCGCCGCCGCGGCATCGGGGTCGGCCCGGCATGCGCCTCCTGCCCGGTCACGGTGATCTCGTACCAGCGCTGACCCTGCGCCCCGGTGACGATCCCGACCGGGAGCCCCGCGGCTTCGAGGATCGGCCCCTGCTCGATATGCGCCTCGAAATAGGCCGTTACCGGGTGCTCACCGACCGGCGCAGCGCCGGCAAAGCCGATGCGCCCCAATTCGGCGCCGAGCGTCAGATCGGGCGCATTGTTGTCGCGGGTCGCCAGGGCTTCATCGAGGTCGAACACCCCGGCGAAGACGCCCGAGCCGACCATCGCCGGGGAGAACCGCGAGCCCTCCTCGTTGGTCCACGCGACGATCTCAATGGGCGCCTCGGTCTCGTAGCCGAGGTCGTTCAGGGTGCGCACCACCTCGAGCCCGGCCATCACCCCATAGGCCCCGTCGAACCTGCCCCCGGTGGGCTGGGTATCGAGATGGCTGCCGGCCATGACCGGCGCCAGATCGGGGTTGCGGCCGGGCCGGCGGGCAAAGATGTTGCCGATTCGGTCCACCGTGACGCTGCAGCCAGCCGCCTCGCACCATTGGATGAAGAGGCGCCGCGCTTCGCCGTCGAGGTCGCTCGCGGCGAGCCGGCACACCCCACCCTTCTGGGTCGCGCCGATCCGGGCCAGTTCCATCAGGCTCGCCCACAGCCGCTCGCCGTTCACCGTCAGATTGCGCATAGGGCCCTCGATAATCCGGTCGAACAAACCCGCTCAGAATAGAACCGGGACCCCTACCCGCCTTGCGGCGCCGAGCAGAGCCTCGTCCTTGGTCGCCAGCGGCAAGCCCCGGCGAACAGCGAGTTCCAGATAGGCAGCGTCGTAGGCGGTCAGGCGCTCGGCACGCGCCAGCGCGAGAATTTCCCGCCATGCTCGCCCGGCCGTCTCGGCATCGATTGTTATGGGAAGCTGCGCCATCAATGCCAATCGCGCGACGACGCCGCCCTGTATCGTCCGGCCGCGCCTTTCTGCCGACAGCAGGACATTCCCGAGTTCAAGATGCCACAGGGATGGCACGATCGCCCCTTCGTCTTTTACCTGATCTAGCACGGCATCGGTTGCCGGCGATGCCTCATCCTCGAAGCACCACGCGAGAGCCACCGAAGCATCAACGACAAGCGCGCTCATCGACGGCCTTCGTCGCGCAGTTCCTTCCAGGAAAGCCCGCCGAGCGTCGTGCCCTTGCGCAAGCGCTTCAGTTGTTCAACAACGTCGTCGACCTTCGCCCGGTCCATTGCAGTTGCGCCGACCAGCCTGGCAATCGGTTTCCCATGTTTGGTGATGACGACCTCCTCGCCGCCTGCCACTCGCTCCAGTAAGGCCGACAAGTGCGTCTTGGCCTCGAATGCACCGACCGTAATCATCGTCACGTCACCTGCTTGTAAATTCTAGTTGAATTAGTAGACTAGATCGGTCCGCCGCGCAACCGCACCTCACCCGCCGAAAGGAGAAACGCCATGAACGACGCCGCGCCCTGGGTCGATCCCGAACTGCTTGCCGCCGGGCAATTGCTGCAAAGTAAGGGCCTCGTCACGCCCGACCGTACGGTCGCCTCGCTCGCCGAGGTGCGCGCCGCCTCGGAGCGCACCGGCGCCTTTCTCGGCGAAGGCTCGGTGCCGCTGAAGGATGAGCGCGACCTCTCCCTGCCCGGCCCGCACGGCCAGGTGCCGTGCCGGCTCTATATGCCCGATGTCGGCTCCCCTGGGGGGGAACGCCCGGCGCTCCTCGTCTACGCCCATGGCGGCGGGTTCATGCAGGGCAGCATCCCCAGCTGGGACCATTTCCTGCGCGACCTGGTGAGGCAAAGCGGCGTCGCCGCGCTGTCGGTCGATTACCGGCTGTCGCCCGAAGTCAAATTCCCGGTCGCGTTCGAGGAAGTCGTGGCGATGGTCCGCCTCGCCGCGCGCGAGGGCGCCGGGTTCGGCATCGACCCGGCCCGGCTCGCGGTCGGCGGCGATTCCGCCGGGGCCAACCTGGCGCTGGCCGCGGCGCTGGCGATGCGCGATGCCGGCGAGCGCGCGCTACGCTTCCAGCTTCTGCTGTACGGCTGCTTCACGACCGATTGCGAGAGCCCCTCCTGGCAGCGCTTCGGCCAGGGCGCCGGGCTCTCGCAAAGCCAGATGCGGTGGATCTGGGAAACCTATCTCGAGAGGCCGGAACAGCGCACCGATTGGCGCGCCGCGCCGCTCGACGCGAACCTCGCGGGGGTCGCCCCGGCGCACCTGATCGTCGGCAGCCTCGACCCGCTGCTCGACGACAGCAACATGCTTGCCGCCAGGCTGAAGGCGGCGGGGGTGCCCCACGACCTGACGGTCTACCAGGGCATCAACCACGGCTTTATCCGCTATGGCAGGCTGATCGGCACGGCGCGCCGCGCCATCGCCGAGTGCGCCGCCGCGCTGAAGGCGGGCCTCGCCGCGGCTTAGCCGGCGCACATGGAAAACGGCCGGGCGCGAGGCCCGGCCGTCCGAGGGTTGTTCCGACGGGTCCGCTGTCAGTCGCGGCGGACGCCGACCAGCTGCATCAGGAACATGAACAGATTGATGAAGTCGAGATGGAGGCTCAGCGCGCCCATGACCGCCTTCTTGCCGGCGACCTGCCCGTCGTCATAGGCGACATACATCTCCTTGATCTTCTGGGTGTCATACGCGGTCAACCCGACAAAGACGATGACGCCGATCACCGAGATCGCGAATTGCAGCGCTGTGGAGCCGATGAAGAAGTTGGCGACCATCGCGATGATGATGCCGAACAGGCCCATTTGCAGAAACGAGCCGACCTGGGTCAGATCGCGCTGGGTCGTGTAGCCGTAGAGGCTCATCGCCGCGAAGGTGCCGGCGGTGATGAAGAACACCCGCGCAATGCTGTCGCCGGTGTAGATCAAAAAGATGCCGCCCACCCACAGGCCCATCAGCGCGGAATAAAGCCAGAAGAGGCCCTGCGCCGTACTTGCCTCCATCCGGTTGATCCCGTAGCTCAGCCACACCACGACGCCGAGCAGCGCCAGGAAGATCAGCCAGATCCCCTGCCCCATCTGGGCATAGATCCCGGATGCGGCGGCGAAATAGGCGACGATACCGGTCAGTGCGAGGCCCGACGCCATGTAGTTGTAGATGCGAAGCATATAGTCCCGCAGGCCGACATCGATGTCGACCTGGGCACCAACCGCCGGACGCACCGTCCAGCGAGGCTGCGAACCCAAAGCCATAGGACCCCTCCAAAGAGAGCGAGGCTGATTCCTCGCGTTCCGATATTGGCACAAGCCGCCGGTATTTCAATGATGCCCCTCCGGGGGCTCCTGGGGGCTATTCGTTGCGCAGATACGGGGCGGGCTTGGCGCCGAGCGCGCGCCAGGTCCCGGCGAATCCGAGGACCAGCGTGAGGATGATTGCGAGCGCCGCGGTCGCTACCAGAGGCCCCGGCAGGAACACCCACTCTGTGTGCATCGCCCCGGTGACGAGGCCGTAGGCGGCGAGCGTCCCCAGCCCGGCGGCGACCAGCGCGGTCACCAGGCCGACGAGGCCGTGCTCGATCAGGAACGCCATCGCGAGCGCGCCGCGCGTCGCGCCCAGCACCTTGAGCACCACCGCATCGTAGACCCGCCGGCGATGACCGGCGGCGACCGCGCCGGCGAGCACCAGGATGCCGGCGGCGAGGGTGGCGAGCGCGACCAGACGGATCGCGCTGCCGATCGTCGCCACGACCCGGGCTACGGCGGCGAGCGCCTCGCGCACCGGGATCGCCGACACGTTGGGGAAACGCTCGGTCACCCGATGCACCAGCCCCTCCTCGTCGGCCGGGGCGACATGGATCGCGGCCAGATGGGTCTGCGGCGCGGCTTCGAGCGTCCCCGGCGCGAAGACGATCGCGAAATTGATGCCGAGTTGGGTCCAGTCGATCTGCCGCAGGCTGGCGATCCGTGCGGTGATGTCGCGGCCGAGCAGGTTGACGGTCAGCGTGTCGCCGAGCCCGAGACCCATGCCGCGCGCCAGCTCGGCATCGAACGAGACCAGCGGCGGCCCCTTGTAGTCGGCCGGCCACCATGCGCCGGCGGTAAGGCGCGACCCCGCCGGCAGCGTCGCCGCATAGGTCAGCCCGCGATCGCTGCGCAGCGCCCACTGCGCTTGCGGTTCGACTTTGGCCTCTTCGACCGGAGTGCCGTTGAGCCGGGTGATGCGGCCGCGCAGCATCGGGACCTGGTCGAAGCTGGCGCCCGGGGTGTCGCGCACGATCTCCTCGAACCCCTTGAGCTGGTCGGGCTGGATGTCGATGAAGAAATCGGCCGGGGCGTGCTCGGCGAGCCGGCCCTCGATCTCGACCGCGAGATTGCCCTCGACCAGGGCGACCGCGATCATCACGCTGAGCCCGATGCCGAGGGAGAGCACGATCCGCGCGGTCGGCGCCCCCGGCCGGTGCAGATTGCCGAGTGCCAGACGCAACAGCGGCCGGGTCGGGCGGGGCAGGAGGCGCGCCCCGGCGACGACCAGCGCTCCGGCCAGCCGGAACAACAGAAAGGCGGAGAGCGTACCGCCGACATACCACAGGGCGATCCTGCGGTCGGCCGCGGTCAAGACGACGAGCGCTGCGAGGCCAAGCGCCGCCGCCCCGCTCGCCGCCAGCGCCAGCGGTGCAAAATGGCGCCGTGCCGGCGACACCCGGTCACGGAACAGCGCGCCCGGCGGCACCTGCCCGATCGCGGCGAGCGGCCACAGCGAGAAGACCAGCGTCGTCAGCAGGCCGAAAATCCCGGCAAACGCCAGCGGCAATGGGTAGAGGCCGAGGCGCAGCGACACCGGTAGGAGGCCGTTCAGCAGCGGCGCGAACAGCGCGGGGAGCACCCCGCCGAGCAGCATACCGGCGGCGATGCCGACGAGCGCGAGCGCCATGATTTGCATGAAATATGCGGCGAAGACCAGGCGGGTCGATGCGCCGAGGCATTTCAGCGTGGCGATCGCGTTGGTCTTGCTCGCGACAAACCCGGCGACAGCATTGCCGATCCCGACCCCGCCGACGAGCAGCGCGGTGATCCCGGCGAGGCTCAGGAAAAACCCGATCCGGTCGAGGAGGCGCCGCAACGCCGGCGATGCATCGGCATCGGTGCGCAACTGCCAGCCGGCTTCCGGAAAGGCGGCGCGCGCGGCGCGGGTCCAGCTCGCGGCATCGCCCGCAGCATCGCTTCCGGGGAGGAAACGCAGCCGGTAATCATAGTTGACGAGAGCGCCCGGCCGGATCAGCCGCGTCTCGTCGAGCGCCGCGCGGGCGATGATCACCCGGGGACCGAAGAGGAGCCCCGCGAACGCCGCGTCGGGCTCGCTCTCGATGATCGCGGAGAGGCGCAGCACCGCATCACCGATGCGGAACCGGTCGCCGAGCTTGAGGCCGAGCCGGCTCGCGACCGGGGCCGCGGCGACCGCGCCGAAGGTCCCGCCGCCGGACGCCAGCGCTCCGCCGAGCGGCTGCGCCGGCGCGAGCCCGACCGCGCCGTACAGCGGGTAGGCGTCGTCGACCGCCTGAAGCTCAATGAGGCTGCGCCGCTCGCCGTCGAGCGAACGCGCCATGGCGCGCAGCTTGGCGGTCTCCGACAGGGTCCCGCTCGCTACCAGGAACTGCCGCTCCGCCTCGCTCGCCGGCCGGTAGGCGAGGCGGGCGCTGACATCGCCGCCGAGGAGGGTGCGCGCATCGGCCCGGATCCCACTCTCGACCGCCGCGCTCAACGAGCCGACCGCAGCGATCGCCCCGACCCCGAGCACCAGGCACGCGAGAAAGACCCGGAAGCCGCCGACCCCGCCGCGCAGCTCGCGCCGCGTGAGGCGCAGGGCGTAGCCGAACTCGGACCATGAGCTTCCGAAATCCTGAAAAAACCGCCGGGGTGGTTCATACAGATGCTGCATGACGAACAATGCGTCCTTCGAGACGGCGCCGTCATCCTGAGGAGCCGCCGCCAGGCGGCGTCTCGAAGGGCGCACCTCCTCAGGATGAGGATAACTTTATGATGGCATTAAGAAAAACCTCATCCTGAGGAGCCCGTGAAGCGGGCGTCTCGAAGGACGCACGGCGCCAATCCAGCAACCACGCCTTCACAAAGCCCGCCGCGCGGCGCCGGGGTGGTGCGGCACTGCGGCGCGCTCGCCGACGATGCGGCCGTCCTCGAGTTGCAGCTGGCGATCGCAGCGCGCGGCGAGGCCCGGTTCATGCGTAATCAAGAGGAGGCCCGAGCCGAGCCGGGCATGTTCCTCGAAGAGGCAGTCGATGACGACCCGGCCGGTCGCGCCGTCGAGGTTGCCGGTCGGCTCGTCGGCGAGGAGCAACACAGGGCCGGCCACCATGGCGCGCGCGATCGCGACGCGCTGCTGCTCGCCGCCGGACAGCTGCCCGGGATAATGGCCGAGGCGGTGCCCGAGCCCGACCCGCGCGAGCGCCGTCTCGGCCGCCGCCATCGCGCCCGCGGCGCCGGCCAGCTCCAGGGGAATCGCCACATTTTCCAGCGCGGTCATCGTCGGCAGCAGGTGAAACGCCTGAAACACAATGCCGATATGGCTGCGCCGCAGCCGCGCCAGGGCGTTCTCGTCGAGCCCCTTCAGATCATGCCCCGCCAGGACGGCCCGCCCGCCGCTCGGGCGTTCGAGCCCGGCAAGGATCATCAAGAGGGTTGACTTGCCGGACCCCGACGGGCCGACCAGGGCAACCGTCTCCCCCGGCTCGATGCGCAGCGAGACCCCGCGCAGGATGTCGACCGGCCCGGCGGCGCTCGCCAGGGTCAGCGACACATCCTCGAAGAGGACCAGCGGGGAGCCGGGTGGAAGCGGAGGAGTCATTCGCGCGGTGCAGTCATGGTGCGCCAGGGGGCATGGTGGAATAAGGCGGCGGCAAAGGTTTCGACGATATGGCGCAGCGGCTGCGCTTTTCAACGCAGACGGTGCCGTCAGCCCCTCACCCCTCCCACGCCTGCGGCGCGGGTCCCTCCCC
>DATCQF010000516.1:0-8214 GCA_036569735.1 Allostellaceae bacterium
CCGGAATCGGCGATGCGCATGCGGTGGACGCCCTCGAACTGGAACGGCTTGGTGACGACGCCGACCGTCAGGATGCCCGCTTCGTGGGCAACCCGGGCGATGACCGGGGCCGCCCCGGTGCCGGTGCCGCCGCCCATCCCGGCGGTGATGAACACCATGTTCGAGCCCTGCATCGATTCGAGAATGTCGTCGACCGCCTCTTCGGCGGCGGCCCGGCCGACATCGGGCCGCGCCCCCGCGCCGAGGCCGCGGGTTACCCCGATCCCGAGCTGGATCTTGCGCGGCGCAGCCGATAGCTGCAGCGCCTGCGCGTCGGTATTGCAGACGATGAATTCGCAGCCGATCAGGTTCGACCGGATCATGTTGTTGACGGCGTTCCCCCCGGCGCCGCCAACCCCGACGACGGTAATGCGGGGCTTAAGCTCCTGTTCGTCCCTCGGGATGCTCAGATTGATCATGCTATCGCCCTCCACGCCTGCGCGACTGTTATCATGCCCGGCCGCAAGAGGCCGGCTCCCCCTCGTTCCGATCGCCGCCCGGGATCGGGTCGCGCCCCCTGATGGCGCCACCGGATAGTACCTGCTTTGCCGCCAACGAGGTACCCGCAGCACGCGAAAAATCCAAGCAAACTCAAAAATTCTCGCGCAGCCAATGCCCAACCCGACCGAACATCCCGCCGGACGCAGCCCGAGTCGGGCGCGGCGATTCGGCGCGTTCCGAGAGGGCAAAGCGCAAGAGCCCGGCGGCGGTCGAAAAAGCCGGGCCGTGGGTGGCTTCGGCCAAACCCTTTATCCCCATCGGCCGGCCTATCCTTACCTGCTTGTCGAGGATCAGCCCGGCCAGCTCGCGCACCCCGTGCAGCTGGCAGGCGCCGCCGGTCAACACGACCCGCCTTCCGGCGAGCTTATCGCAGCCGCTCGCGTCAAGCCGGTGGCTCACCAGTTCGAAGGTCTCCTCGATGCGCGGGGCAATGATGCTGACAAGCAGCGATTTGGGGACATGGTTGACATGGCCGTCTTCCTCTTCGCCGATCTGCGGGACGGCGATCATCTCGCGCTCGTCGAGGCTCGAGGAGATCGCGCTGCCGAACAAGGCCTTCATCCGCTCGGCGTGCGCGAGCGGCGTCCCGAGCCCGCGGGCGACGTCGTTGGTGACATGGAGGCCGCCGACCGGGACCGCATCGGCGAAGATCAGGTTGCCGCCGAAGAACACCCCGATCGTCGTCGTCCCGCCGCCCATGTCGATGACCGTGACCCCCAGATCCATCTCGTCCTCGACGAGGCACGCCAGACCCGCGGCATAGGGGCTGACGACCAGCGCCTCGATTTCGAGATGCGCGCGCCCGATCGCGGCGGTGAGGTTGCGCACGCTCGCCGCGGCGGCGGTGACGATATTCATGTTGACGCCGAGCCGCTCGCCGACCATGCCGCGCGGGTCGAGGATGCCGCGGCTGTCGTCGATCGAGAAGCCGACCGGGATCGAGTGAATGACCTGGCGGTCGGGCGCTTCGCGTGTCGCGTAGCCGCGCTCGAGGACCTGGCGCATGTCGCCGTCGCTGATCTCGCGCCGCCCGAGCGCGATTTCGGCCTTGACGATACGCGAGGCGGTATAGGCGCCCGACAGGTTGACGACGGCGCGCTCGATCGTTTCGCCGGCCATTTCCTCGGCGGCATGTACCGCGCCCCGGATCGAATGGGCCGCGGCATCGAGATCGATGATCGTGGCGCTCTTCATTCCGCGCGCGATCTGATGGCCGATGCCGAGGATGCGCGGCTGGTCTTCGACCCCTGCGATGAAGCAGCAGGTCTTGGTGGTGCCGATGTCTATGGCCGCGATCATGCTGCCGCGCGGGCGCACCGGCCCATTGCGCTGACTGGGGCGCGGGTGGGCGGTGGCGGTGGCGGTGGCGCCATTGCCGGGGTTGTCGCCAGGCCCCGGGCCGGCCGGTTTCCTGCTCCGCCTCACGTGCTCTTTCCCGACGGGCGCGGCTTCTTCGCCGGCGCAACCTCCTTCGGCGGCGGAGCGGCGGCGCGCAGCACCAGCCGATCGGGCAGCCGCATATCGACGGTCTGGATGTCGTGTTTCAAGACGCCGTTCGCCCGTTCGAGCGCCGCGAGGCGCGCCCACGCGGCGTCGGGGCTTTCCTCGGGCAGCAAGACGTCGATCGCATTGTCGATCCGCAGGTTCCAGCGCCGCTCGTCGACCCGCACCGCGGCGGTAACCCGGGCGGCGAGATCGGGCTCGTGCGCCAGCATGTCGAGGAGCGCGGCGGCGTGGCTCGCGGCATCGTCACCGACGACGCTCGGCAGCCGGGCAAAACGACTCAAATCCTTGACCGGGATCACCGCACCCTCGCGGTCGATCAGCTCCTGCCTGCCGGCGTGCTGCCAGACCGCGAGCGGGTGGCGTTCGACGAGGCGGACAAAGATCGTGCCGGGCAAGCGCCGCTCGATCGCCGCCGAGCGCACCCAGGGCAGGCTCTCCAGCTGCTCTTTCGCCCGGCTCGGGCTGACGGCGAGGATCGGCGTGCCGCGGCGCGCCGAGAGAGCGGCCATGATCGTCGCGGCGTCGGTGGTCTCGCGGCCCTCGACCTGGATATCGCCGACCACGAGGCCGAGCGCCGCGCTTGCCGCGAGCGCCCGGTCGGCCGCCCCGGCGAGGATCGCCTGCCCGATCGGCAGCCGGCTCAGCATGATCGCGCCATACACGCCGGCGGCAAGCACAACCAGCACCGCCCACGCCGCGGCGCGGCGGATCGCCGGCGTGATCCGCCGGCGGCGCAGGCGCGGCCGCGGCGGCGAGGGGGCGCGTCTGCCGGCCGGCGTCTTCATGCCGCCCCTTCAAGTATGCCGGCCGGTGCGCCGCCGGCCCTTGGCATTCCGATGCGGCGGATCTCCCATTCGAGGACGATGCCGAACCGGTCGTGGACCCGGCGCCGCACCTCCTCGCCGAGCGATTCTATGTCGGCGGCAGTCGCGTTGCCGGTGTTGATCAGGAAATTGGTGTGCTTGTCCGACACCGTCGCGCCGCCGCGGGCAAGACCGCGACAGCCGGCTTCGTCGATCAGCTGCCATGCCTGGCGGCCCGGCGGGTTGGCAAAGGTCGAGCCGCCGGTGCGGGCGCGGATCGGCTGCGAGGCTTCGCGCGCCTGTTGAATCTCGGCCATGCGTTGGGCGATCGCCGCACGCTCGCCGCGCCGCCCGCGGAATATCGCGCCGGTGAAAATCCAGTCCGGCGGTGCGCCGGAATGACGGTGGGAAAACCCGAGTTCCGCGGCGCCGACCCGATGGACCCGGCCGCCACGGTCAACCGCATCGGCCGAAATCAGCACATTGGTGAATTCGCTGCCATAGGCGCCCGCGTTGGTGCGGAACCCGCCGCCGACCGTGCCCGGAATACCCGACAGGAATTCGAGCCCGGCGATCCCCGCCTCGGCGGCTGCGAGCGCGACGTTGATGTCGAGCGCACCGGCCCCGGCACTTACCTCGTCCTCCCCGGTCACGATATCGGCAAAGCCGCGGCCGAGGCGGATCGTCACCCCGGGGATGCCGCCGTCGCGCACCAAGAGGTTGGAGCCGACCCCGATCACCGTCACCGGGATGTCGCGCGGCAGCGCGGCGAGAAAATCCGCCAGATCCTCTCCGTCGGCGGGGCGGAACAGCGCCTCGGCCGGGCCGCCGACGCGGAACCAGGTCAACCGGCCGATCGGCGCGTCGGCAACGAGCCGCCCGCGCACCGGGGGCAGCCGACGGATCAATTCGCTTTCGCGGGTTTCCGGTCGCGCGCTCACGCGACCTGGCTCCGCGCTTCGAGCTTGGCCAGATCGTCGGGTAGGCTGTTGGCCCAGTTGGTGCTCGATCCGGCGCCGAGGCACACCACGATGTCGTCGGGCCGGGCCAACTCGCGCAGCAGCGGCGCCAGATCGTCCGGCCCCATCAACGCCCGGGCATTGCGGTGGCCGTGCGCGCTGAGCCCGGCGACCAGCGCGTCGCGCGATACCCCGGCGATCGGCGCCTCGCCGGCGGCGTAGACGTCGGCGACCAGCACGAGGTCGGCATCGTTGAAGCAGGTGCAGAAACCGTCGAACAGATGGGCCAGACGGGTATAGCGGTGCGGCTGCACCACGGCGATGACCCGGCCGCCCGGTTCGGCGAGGAGGGCGATCGCCCGCGCCGCCTTCAAGACAGCCGCGATCTCGACCGGATGATGGCCGTAATCGTCGATGATCGTGACCCCGTTCCATTCGCCGGTCTTGGTGAAGCGCCGGCGCACCCCCTTGAAATTGCGCAAACTGGTGCGCACGACCTCGTCGCCGAGCCCCATTTCCTCGGCGACGGCGAGGACGGTCAGCGAGTTCTGTACGTTGTGCTCGCCGAACATCGGCAGGAAGAGGCCGGCGAGCACCCGCTCCTCCCCGCTGACCCGGTCGGCGATCACCGCGTCGAAATGGCTGCCGTCGGGGCCGAGCCGGATGTTGGTGGCGCGAATATCGGCCTGGGGGCTCAAGCCATAGGTCAGGATGCGGCGCTCCGAGAGGCGCGCGACCATGCCCTGGACGACCGGATGGTCGATGCACAATACCGCGAACCCGTAGAACGGGATGTTGCCGACAAAGGTCTCGAAGGCCTGCTGCAGCGCGGCGAAGTCTCCGTAGAAATCGAGGTGCTCGGGGTCGATGTTGGTGACAATGGCGATCGTCGCCGGGAGCCGGGTGAAGGTGCCGTCGCTCTCGTCGGCTTCGACCGCCATCCAGTCGCCGGCGCCGAGCCTGGTATTGGTGCCGTACGCGTTGATGATGCCGCCATTGATCACCGTCGGGTCGAGCCCGGCGGTTTCCAGGAGCGCTCCCAGCATCGAGGTCGTCGTCGTCTTGCCGTGGGTGCCGGCGATCGCGATCGACCATTTGAGCCGCATCAGCTCGGCCAGCATCTCGGCGCGGCGCACCACCGGCAGGCGCCGGGCTCGCGCCGCCACAACTTCCGGGTTGTCGGGCTTGACCGCCGAGGAGACCACGATGACCTCGGCGGCATCGAGATTTTCCGCCCGGTGGCCGATCATCACGGCGATGCCGAGCCCAAGGAGCCGGCGCGTATTGGCGCTGTCGGCGAGATCGCTGCCCTGCACCCGGTAGCCGAGGTTGTGCAGCACCTCGGCAATCCCGCTCATGCCGATGCCGCCGATCCCGACGAAATGAATGGGCCCGATCGATTCGGGGAGCGACCTCATGCCGCGTTCTCCCCCCGCTCGCCCGGCTTGCCGGACAGCTTTACCTCAAGTTTCCCGGCCATCCCCGGCACCAGGGCAAAGACGATCCGGGCGAGCCGCTCGGCCGCGTCATCGGGGGCAAAGCGGCGCGCCTCTTCGGCAGCATGGGCCAGTCCCGCGCCGTCGGCCAGCCGCTCGGCGAGGAGGCTCGTCAGCGTGGGCGGGCTCAGCCCCGTTTGCGGAACCAGCCAGCCGGCGCCGGCGGCCGCGAAAGCCCGGGCATTGGCGGCCTGGTGGTCGTCGGTCGCGTGTGGGTAGGGCACCAGGATCGCCGGCCGGCCGCTGGCGGCGAGTTCCGCGACGGTCGACGCCCCGGCCCGGCAGATCACCAGCTGGGCCCGCGCCAGCCGCTCGGGGACATCGGTGAAGAAGCTGCTTACCTCGGCGGCAATCCCGGCGGCTGCGAGCTCGGCCGAGACCCGGGCGCAATCCTCGGGGCGCGCCTGCTGGCTGACCCTGAGCGCCGCGCGCAGCGCCGGCGGCAGCGCGCCCAAGGCCGGCGGCACGATGTCGGCGAAAATCCGCGCGCCCTGGCTGCCGCCGAGGATCAGGAGCTCGATCTGCGAACCCGGCTGGGGCGGCCGGTAGGCGATGCGGGCGACGGCGCGGATTGCCGGGCGCACCGGGTTGCCGGTGTGGACCGCGCGAGCCCGGTCGGCCGGCCGCAGACCGGCGGTTTCGGCAAAACCGGTGGCGATCCCACCGACGCGCCGGGCCAGCAGGCGATTGGCGCGGCCGAGCACCGCGTTCTGCTCGTGGATCACGGTGGCCAAGCCGAGCTGGGTCGCGGCGAGCATCGTCGGCACCGACGGGTAGCCGCCGAAGCCAATAACCGCGTCGGGAGCGAGCCGGCGTAGGAGCCGCCGCGCCTGGACGAGGCCGACCGCCATCATCGCGACGCCATAAGCGCTGCGGAACGGGCCGCCGCCGAGCCGTCCGGCGCAAATCTCGCGGATTTCGACACCCGGAACCTGCGTGGCAAAAGCGTCGGCGCGCCGGTCGGTGGCGAGGCACACCGCGGCACCCCGCCCGACCAGCTGCCCGGCGAGCGCCTGCGCCGGAAACAGGTGGCCGCCGGTGCCGCCTGCGGCCAGGACAAAGATCGGTGCGGGAACCGGCCCCCTCACAATTCGCTCCCGCCGAGGCGCCGCCGGGTCAGCGCCAGCATCATCCCCATGCCCAGCGCCAGGGCCAGCATCGACGACCCCCCATAAGACAGAAACGGCAAGGTCATGCCCTTCGTCGGGATCAGGTGCAGCGTCGAGGCCATGTTGATGATCGCCTGCAGCCCGAACTGGATGAGGAGCCCGGTCGCCGACAGCACCACAAAAAAATTGCCCTCCTGCAAGAGGCGCGAGAAGCCGCGCAGCACGATGAAGGCAAAGATCCCGACGATCACGATGCAGACAATGAGGCCGAACTCTTCCCCCGCGACCGCGAACACGAAATCGGCGTGCGCGTCCGGCAGGACATCCTTGACGGTGCCCTCGCCGGGCCCCCTGCCCCACAGCCCGCCATTGGCGAAAGCCTCGAGCGAGCGGTTGACCTGATAGCTGTCGCCCGCCGCCGGATCGAGAAAGCGGTTGATCCGGCTCGTGACATGCGGCAGCCACAGATAGGCGCCGACAAACCCGCCGAGCCCGGCGATCGTGCCGGCCGCGACCCAGTAGAGCCGCAGCCCGGCCATGAAGAATTGCGCGAACCAGACGATCGCGACGACGACCGCCATGCCGAGATCGGGCTGCTTGACCAGCATCGCGACAAGCCCGGCGAACAGCACCATCGAGATCGCGTTCCCCGGAAAGCCGGGCCGCTCCTTCTGCTCGGCGAACAGCCAGGCGGCCACCACGGTAAAGGTCGGCTTGACGAATTCCGAGGGCTGTAGCGACAGACCCGGCAGATTGATCCAGCGCCGCGCGCCCTTGATCTCGACCCCGGTGACAAAGGTCAGGAGGAGCAGCGCGACCGCGATCGCAAACCCGATAAAGGCGACCCGCCGCACCGAGCGCGGCGTCAACAAGGACACCCCGATCATGATCGCGAGGGCAACCGGCACGGTCACCAGATGGCGCTCGGCGAAATGCAGCGGCGTGTAGCCCAGCCGTTCGGCGACCGCCGGGCTCGCCGCCATGCTCATCACCGAGCCAAAGCCGATCAGGAGGGCGAGCGCGCCGAGGCTCCAGCGGTCGACGGTCCACCACCATCGGGCGACCGGGCGCTGGTCGATGCGCGCGAACATCATCGCTTCCGGCCCTCGCCGCCCGGGCCACGCAGCGCGCTGACCATTTCGCGAAAGGCATCGCCGCGCGCCTCGAAATGGGCGAATTGGTCGTAGGAGGCACAAGCCGGCGACAACAGCACGACCGCCCCCGGCACACGCTCGCGGCGCGCCGCTTCCGCCGCCGCGGCAACCGCCGTGGCGAGATCCCCGCAACGGGTGAAGGGTACCGAAGTGCCGAGCGTCGCTGCAAACTCCTCAGTCGCGGTGCCGATCAGGAAGGCGTGCCGCAACCGTCCGAAATAAGGCGTCAGCGGGGTGATCCCGCCCGCCTTCGGCAGCCCGCCGGCGATCCAATAGATCGCCTCATAGCACAGGAGGGCCTTTTCGGTCGCATCGGCATTTGTCGCCTTCGAATCGTTGATAAAGCGTACCCCGTCGATCGTAGCCACCAGTTCTTGGCGATGCGCGAGACCGAGGAACGAGCGAATCGCGCTCGCCGCGGCTTCGGCCGCGACCCCGACCGCGCGTACGGCGGCATAGGCGGCCGCGGCATTCTGCCAGTTGTGCGTGCCGGGCAGTCGCTCGGCCGAGGCGAGGTCGAGCACCGGTGTCGGTTGCGCGCCGGTTGCGTCGATCAGCCGGCCTCTATCGACATAGACGCCACCGGGGGCGCTCTCAACCACCGAGATCGGCACGACATTTGCCGGGCCGGCGCGCCGCAGCTCGTC
>DATCQF010000517.1:0-4784 GCA_036569735.1 Allostellaceae bacterium
GACGAGGACCAGCACTCCCTGCATGAGGCTCCAGATGACGAACCCCGGGGTCAGCAGCGGCGCTAGCGGGTCGCGCGGCTTCCGGCGCATCGCGTCGGGCTCGGCACTCTCGGCTTCGAACACGATCGAGCAGACGGGATCGATGACCATTTCGAGAAACGCGATATGCAGCGGCGAAAATATCAGCGGCAGCCCGAACAGGAGCGGCAGCACCGCGAGGCCGGCGATCGGCACATGGACCGCCAGGATGTAGGCCATCGACTTGCGCAGATTGTCGTAGATCCGGCGCCCGAGCCGCACCGCCGCGACGATCGAGCCGAAATCGTCGTCGAGCAGCACCAGGGCCGCCGCCTCGCGCGCAACGTCGGTGCCGCGGCCGCCCATCGCGATCCCGATATGCGCGGCCTTCAGCGAGGGCGCGTCGTTGACCCCGTCGCCGGTCATCGCGACGATCTCCCCGTTCGCCTTCAAGGCCTCGACGATGCGCAATTTCTGTTCGGGCATGATGCGGGCGAAGATTGCGGTCTCGCCGATCCGCTGCCGCAGCTCCGCATCGCTCAGCCGTTCGAGATCGGCGCCGGTTATCACCGGATCCGCCGTTATGCCGGCCTCGGCCGCGATGACCCGGGCGGTTTGCGGGTAGTCGCCGGTGATCATGACGACCCGGATGCCGGCGCCGAGGCACTCGCGCACCGCAGCGGGAACCGTCGGGCGCAGCGGGTCGGCAAGCCCGACGAGGCCGACAAATTCGAAGGCGAT
Source organism: Allostellaceae bacterium (assembly GCA_036569735.1). Taxonomy (GTDB): domain Bacteria; phylum Pseudomonadota; class Alphaproteobacteria; order ATCC43930; family CGMCC-115725; genus DATARH01. The sequence goes on from DATCQF010000517.1 coordinate 760, forward strand.
GTCGCGCGGCGAGCCCGGCCGATCGGCGCCGCGCGCCAGCGCTGCGCGTGCGACGCCGAGCACCCGCATGCCCTCTCCGCTCATCGCCTGGAGCGCGGCAGCGACGGCGGCGCGTTCCTGTTCGCCCAGCCGGCACAGTTCGGCGATGGTTTCGGGCGCGCCCTTGGCGGCGGCGATCAACGGCTGCGGCCCGGCTTCCTCCCAAATCTGCGTCACCGCCAGGAAATCCGGGCGCAGCCCGTACTCCCATTTGAGGTTCCGGCCCTCGAGCGGTCCCGGCCCGGGCGCAAGGCGCTCGGCGCCCAATGCGTGAAAGGCCTTTTCCATCGGGTCGAACGGCGTCGGCGCGCTGGAGAGGATGCCGTATTCGAGCATCGCGCGGAACCGTTCGGGCAGCGCGCCGGGGTCGCTCGGCCGCCAGCGCTCGCCGGCATTCCATAATTCGGCGATCGTCATGCGGTTTTGCGTCAGCGTGCCGGTCTTGTCGGTGCACAGGACGGTCGCGGCGCCGAGGGTTTCGATCGCGGCGATGCGCCGGGTCAGCACCCGGGCGCGCGAGATGCGCCACGCGCCCATCACCATGAACACGGTCAGCACCAGCGGAAATTCCTCGGGGAGCATCGCCATGCTGAGCGCGATCCCGCTCAAAAGCGCCTCGAGCCATGAGCCGCGCAACAGGCCGTAGAGTACCGTCGCGAGCGCGCTTACCGTGAGGCTCACCATCGCGAAACGGGCGACCAGCCGCTTTGTTTGCAGCCGCAGCAGCGGCGGCTCGGTCTCGATCCGCGCGATGGCGAGGCCGATCCGGCCGATCTCGCTGCGGGTTCCGGTCGCGCTGACCCGGGCCTCGCCATGGCCGCGCACGACGAGGCTTCCGGCAAAGACGTACGGCAGATCGTCGCCGCCCGGCCGCGCCGGCGCGCCAGTCGCATCGGCTCCCGGACCGGGCGCCAGCTTGCGGACCGGCACGGATTCGCCGGTCAAGAGCGCTTCGACGGCGGAGAGGTCATGCCCCGACACGAGGATCGCGTCGGCCGGCACCCGGTCGCCCTCGGCGAGGATGATGACGTCGCCGCGCACCACCTCGCGCCCCGGGATGCGCCGCTCGACACCGCCGCGGATGACGAGCGCGCGCGGGCTCGTCAGGTCGCGCAGGCTTTCGAGAACCCGCTCGGTGCGGGCTTCCTGGATCAGCGCGATCGACACCGAGGTGGTGGCAAACGCGAAGAGGACCACGGCTTCCTTGAGATCGCCGAGCGCGAGATAGACCAAAGCCGCACCGAGCAGCAGCGCGAACATCGGCTCGCGCAGGATATCGAGCGCGATGCGGATCGCGCCGCGCCGGGTGCGCGCCGGCAGCTCGTTGAAGCCTTCATCGCGCAAACGCGCGGCTGCCTCGGCTTCGCTCAGACCGGCCGCTCGGGCGGTTGCATCATCCATCCGGTACCACGGCTGTCAGAACGGGCGCGCGACAATGGCGCGGCGGCGAGGGCGCAGAATTGATCGGGATCAAGACGATCCCTAGTCCGTTTTGCTAGGATGGGGAAAATGCCGCCTGGGGAGAGAAGGAGATTGGCGATGAACGTGGCCGACATCATGACCCGGCAGGTGATCAGCGTGACACCGCAAACCACGATCGCCGAGGCGGCGCAGCTTCTCTTGGACAACCGGATCAGCGGGTTGCCGGTCGTCGACCCGGGTGGGGCGGTGGTCGGCATCGTTACCGAAGGCGACCTCCTGCGCCGGGTCGAGACCGGTACGCAGCGCCGCCATTCGCACTGGCTCGAATTTCTGATCGCACCAGGCCGCCTCGCCCGGGAGTACACCGACGCGAACGCGCGCAACGTGGGCGAGGTGATGAGCGCCGAGGTCGTCTCGGTGACGCCGGGGGATGCGCTGCCGGAAGTCATCCGGCTGATGGAGCATCACCATGTGAAGCGCCTGCCGGTCATCGAGGCGGGGCGGCTCGTCGGCATCGTCAGCCGCGCCAATCTTGTCCGGGCGCTGCTGCGCAACCTGGCGGAGCCACCGGGAAACGCGGCCGGCGACGCGGTGGCGGGCGATGCGGACATCCAGGGGCGCATTGTGGCCGAGATCGCCAGGCAGCCCTGGGGACCGCGCGCCAGCGTCGATGTCAGGGTCAAGGACGGCACCGTCGAGCTCTACGGCACGATCACCGACGAGCGCGAACGCACCGCGCTCAGGGTCCTCGCCGAAAACCACCCCGGCGTCAAAGCGGTACTCGATCACCTCGTCTGGGTCGAGCCGGTGTCGGGCTTTGTGATCCCGGCGGTTGGCTCGGAGCCGCCGGACAAGGCTTGAGCCGCTGGCCCCCGTCAGTGCGCGATCAGCACCGGTAACGGGGCGTCGGCCAGCACCAGGTGGGTGAACCCGCCGAACACCCATTCCCGAAGCCGGCTGTGGCCATAGCCGCCCATGACGAGGAGGTCGGCGCGATCGCGGGCGGTGGCCAAGAGGGTTGCGCCGGCGCCCCCGGGGCCCGGCTTCAGCGGTGCGGTTGTCGCCCTGATCCCGTGCCAGGCGAGGTTGCGCACCAGCCGGTCGGCCTCATGGTGCGCTGCTTCCTGTTCCTCCACCGTGACGACAACGACCTCCTTGGCGCGAACCAGGAGCGGCAGCGCCGCCGCAACCGCGCGCGCGGCTTGCGATGTCGGCTTCCAGGCGATCGCGATGCGCTCGAAACTCGCGGGCATCGCCGAAATCGCCGGGATCACCAGCGGCCGGCCGCTTTCGAGCAGAACCGTCTCCAGGATCGAGCGCGCGACGACATCCTCAGCGGTCGCGCGCGGCGCCACGATCAGGTCGGACGCGACGCCGTAGGTCGCCATCCAGCGCGCCTCCTCGCCGGTTTCGACATGCCATTCCGCCGTGGGTCCCCCGCCTCCATCGGCGGCTGCCGGCGCGGCGGTCTCGGCAAGACCGGCGGCGGCGCAAAACCGGGTGAAGCTTTCCCGCGCCGCCTTCTCGCGCTCGCGCGCATCCTTTTCCAGCTGCTCGAGGAGCCCCGCCGTCAAGGCGCCGCCGCCGACATCAGTCGTCATCGCGACCGCGACGCCGATCGCATCGAGCCGGACATGCAGCATGTCGAGATGGGCGGCACAGGGCCGGGCTATCGCCAGCGCCGCGGCAAAGCTGGCGGCATCGCTTTGGGTACCGGTCGCGGCGACCAGGATTGTCTTGATCATCGGCGTCCTCGTCGGTCGATGGGCGGTCGGGAGTGAGTGAGCCCATCCGATGCGAAAAACAAGAGACGGCCCGATGCCGGCCGTGCGGCGGCGGCGCCTGGCCCGGCGGTTTTAATCGTGCGGCCCTGGGGCGTGCGGCCCGAGCGAGCCGCTGACAAGCTCGACCAGCCGGGCCACCGGGAAGGGCTTTTCGAGGAGCGCGAGAAGGCCGAATTCGCCGGCGCGCTGGGCAATCCCGGCATCGAGCCGCCCGGTGATCAAAATGGTCGGCAGAAAGACTTCTTGGCGATGCAGTTCGGCAACCACGTCCAGCCCGTCCAATCCGGGCATGTGCTGGTCGACGATCAGGAACTTCGCGTCGAGGCGCCGGTCATCCTTGAGGAACGCCGCTCCCGAGGGGTAGGTCCGGACACTGAACCCATAGGTTTCGAGCAGAACGCACAAGGAGTCGCAGACCCAATCATCGTCATCGACGACGCAAACCGGCCCTCGCGCCTCGCTCTGTTCGGTTTTTGTCATGTCGGCCGCAGGCCCTGGCTTTGTCGCGGAGGTGACATCAGGCGCCCCAAAAGATGACGCCGCACTGATCTCGATCAAAATCGCGCCATCCGCAGCGCGCCTCCCGATCCCGGACGACCCTGTTCGAGCGCGAGCCGGCTCACGCCTCGCCGATCGCGGCGAGCGCGGCGCGGTCGCGCAATTCGACGCGATGCGGGTTGGGAATATCGATCGCACCGCTGCGCTTGAACGCCGACATCACGCGGCACACGGTCTCGATCGTCAGGCCGAGGTAATCAGCGATATCGTTGCGCGACATCG
>DATCQF010000518.1:0-2032 GCA_036569735.1 Allostellaceae bacterium
GGTGTATTGCAAGAGCGCAAGGTCATCGCCGGAGGGCGCGGGGGCGACGCCAGGCAGCGCTGAGCCCGGCCCCTCATCGCCACCTGCATCGCTCTGCGCATCGCCAGCCTGGGCATCGTCGACCGCCAGCCATTCGAGACCCGGAGCGGCGATCCGTCCGACGAGGTCGCCGCGCCCGCCGTCGATCAGCGCGCGGGGGGCAAGCGCGAGGCGCGGCGCGCAGTCCCTGACGATGCCGGCGCTGGCGTCGCGTGCGCTTTGCCGGCGCGGCAGCATCATCGGCACGGCGACAATCCCGGCCAGGACGCAGCCAAAGAACGCGACCATGAACTCGATGCCGGTCGGACACAGCAGCAATGCCCGCTCGCCAGGTGCGGCCCGCGCGGCGAGCCGCCGGGCCAGCGCCGCGGCGCGCCGATCGAGTTCGGCGAAGGTAATGTCGCTCTCTTCCGGCCCCCGGTCGGAGAGCACGACATACGCCCGGTCGTTGGGTTGCACCGCCGCGCGGTGGTGGATCAGCTCGGCGAGCGAGGCGAACCCCGGGGCGGGAGCGGGGGCGGCGCGGTCACCCGGCGCCGGCATTCCCGCCGCCCGGTCGGGTTACGATAAAGCGGGCCAGATCGGCGATCGTCGGATGATCGAAAACAACCTCCGGTTCGAGTTCGCTGCCGAGCCATTCCTCCAGTTCGACGACGAAGTAGGCCGAGGTCGCGGAATCGAGCCCCATCTGGGCGAAAGTGGCGTCCGGACCGATTGCGATCGACGGGTCGTCGACGGTCCGCTTAACATAGGCGATGCACCAGTCGCGGATCTCGGTTTCGGTCAGATTGCCCGGCGGCACTCCACCCCTCCCTGCGACGCCGGCCGGCCGTGCCGTGCGCGCGACTCAAAGCAACAACAGCTAGTGGTATCGGTACTTTGTCGCTACCGCTTCTATTGCCATCCTGGCGCGGCGGACGCTACAGTCGCCGCCGAAATGGGTCAAGTCGCGGGTTGCATCAAGGGGATCGCCGAGGCTCGCGAGAGCGCCACCGCGGCGGCTTGCCAGGATCGGGACGCATTTGACGGTAGTCATGCCTGACGACATCGCGCGGGAGGCCGCGTCGCCGCCGATGGCACGGCCGGTGCCGCCGCAGGACGGTGGCGAGGCCCAGTCGCGCTGGCGCCTCCTGGAGCGGCTCGAAAGCGCCACGATCGGCATGCGCTCACCCGACGGCTCGATAACGGTCCGCCGCGGCGAGGCGGCCGGGTGCTTTCTTTACGGACCCTATCTGCACCTGCCGGAGGGACGCTACCGGCTCAGCTTTCGCTGCTCGAACGGGGCACCGCGCCTGACGGCGCAGCCGGTGCTCGGCGTCGAGATCATCGTGCTCAGCCGGTTTCAGGTGACATGGCGCGATTTCACCGCCGCCGAGCTGGCGGGTGGGGTCGGATCGGTTGAATTCGCGGTATCGCCCGAGCACAGTCTGGAGGGTGAAAACGAGGGTCGCTTCGAGTTTCGCTTTTTTCATTTGGGCAACGCAGACCTGAGGATCACCGCGGTCGACGTCGAGAGCGTGCCGCCGGACGATGTTCCGGCGGCCGAACATTCGCCTCCTAGGGAGCCGCGGCTGTGGCGGATGCTCGGCCGGCTGCACAAGAGCTGGCTCGGCCGGCGGGCCGACGACGGCCGCGTCCGGGTCCGGCGCATCGAACCCGGCGGCGTGCTGCTCTATGGCGGCTGGCCCTATCTGCGGCTGCCGGGCGGCCATTACCGGCTGATCCTGCGCGCCCGCAGCGGACCGCCGCGCCGGCCGGGCCAGCCGGCGCTCGGGGTCGAGGTTCTGGGACAAAGCCGCTGGCGCAGCCGCCGCCGGCTGATGCAGCTGGCGCGCCGGCCGGAGACCAACGGCGTCCAACAGGCGTGGCGCGGCGTCACCGCCGAGGAGACCCTTGCCGGACCGGTGGCGGTCGATTTTGCGGTGCCGAGTGAAATGGCGCTCGAGGCGGGTGCCGAAGCACCATTTGAAATCCGGCTCCACCATCTCGGCAA
>DATCQF010000519.1:0-4339 GCA_036569735.1 Allostellaceae bacterium
GGCTGCTGATACTGCTGTGGCTGCGGCTGCTGGTAGGGCTGCTGATACTGCTGCGGCTGCGGCGCGTAGCCGGGGGCCGGCTGCGGGGCGCGGGTCGACATGCATTGCGCGTAATAGGCGTTGTATTGCTGCTGGATATAGCCCGACGCCTCGGCCGAATTGGCGGCGCCGACGGCCGCGCCGGCGAATGCGCCCGAGGCCGCCCCGATGCCGGCGCCGCGCCCGCCGCCGACCGCGCCGCCGATCGCCGCGCCGAGCCCGGCGCCGAGCAGCGTACTGCCGACGGCCTGCGAATTGGCCTGGTCGCGGATCGGCGCGACCGCCTGGTCGGCATATTGCCGGCACGCCGCGTCGTCGTACTGCGACTGCGCCATCGCGCCGCCGCTCAGGGTGAGTGCCGCTAAAACCGTGGCAACAAGGCTTGTGGTGACCGGCTTCATCGAAGGGTTCTCCGCGTCAGGTTGGCTGCACAATGTCCGGCGAGCGTCCGCTGGCGTTGATCTGTATCATTCAACCCCGCGGCGCAACAGCCTCACGCCAGAAAATCGATCAGCATCCGGTTGACCACTTCGGGTTCCTCGTGCTGCACCCAATGGGTGGCATGGGGCCGGTGGAAGACCTCGCCGCGCTCGCACAGCGCGATGCCGGCCTCGGCAAGGCCGCGGTCGAGAAAGGCGTCGCGCCCGCCCCAGATCACCCGCACCGGCACCCGGATGCGGGTCGCCGGCAGCGAATCCGCCGAATGGCGCAAGGCGCGGTACCAGTTCAGCATCGCGCCGAGCGCGCCGGGCTGCGCCCACGCCTCGCGATAGATCGGCCAATCCGCGGCGCGGAAGGCGTCTTTCCGGGCGGTGCGGACAAGGGTGCGGCGCAGCACCCAGAACCCGCCGGCGCGCAGCGCCAGCTCGGGGAGAAGAGGCAGCTGGAAACAGGCGACATACCAGCTTTTGAGGAGCTGCGTCGGATGGGCCCGGGCATAGCGCCACAGGGTCGCCGGGTGCGGCGCGTTGAGGATGACCGCCCGGCTGATCCGCTCGGGGTTGCGCGCGGCGAGGTGCCAGGCGACGACCCCGCCCCAATCATGCCCGACCACAGACAAGCGCTCGCGGCCGAGGGCGTCGGCGAGGCCCAGCACATCGTCGGCGAGGCTGTCGAGCGCGTAGGCGGCGACCCCGGCGGGCTTGTCGGACAGGTTGTAGCCCCGCTGGTCGGGGGCGAGGATGCGCAGCCCGGCCTCGGCAAGGGGCGCGATCTGACCCCGCCAGCCGTACCAGAATTCGGGAAACCCGTGCAGCAGGATGACCAGCTTCCCGTCCGGCGGCCCGGCGGTGGCGGCGTGCAGCGTGATGCCGTTGGTGCTGAGCCGCAGGAATTCACCGGGGATCGGCGGCGCAACGAGGCTCATTCTTTGAGCTTGAACCTATTGGAGGAGACCTGGATCAGCGCCGTGCGTCCTTCGAGACGAGCCTTGCAGGCGCTCCTCAGGATGACGTTCTTTCTTAATGCCATCATAGACTTAAGCTCATCCTGAGGATGCGCGAAGCGCCGTTTCGAAGGACGCGAGGCCGCGTTGCAGCCGACCTCCCGCCAGCATGGCGAGATTTATTCGCACGCTCCATGGCATTCTGAGGCGTGGCATTCGCCGGCGTAATCGCGCTGATCGTTGGGGGCGCATGATGAACAACCAGCTCACCCTGTTGGGCGCCCGGCGCTTCATGCCGCTGTTTGCCACCCAGACATCGGGCGCATTCAACGACAATCTGTTCAAGAGCGCCTTTGTCATGCTGGTGACCTACGGCACGGCGCGGAGCGCGAGCATCGATCCGGGGGTGCTCGCCGCGCTCGCCGGCGGCGCGCTGATCGCGCCTTTTTTTCTGTTCTCGGCACTGGCGGGCGAGTTGGCCGACCGCTTCGAGCGCGCCCGGCTGCTGCAGATTCTGAAGGCGGCCGAGCTCGTTGCGGTGCTGGGCGCGGCGGCGGCGCTGTTTACCGACAGCCTCGCGCTGTCGTTCCTCGCATTGTTCATGCTCGGCGCGCAGGCGACGTTTTCGAGCCCGGTACGCTATGCCTTGTTGCCGCAGCATCTCGCTTCCGAGGAACTGGTCGACGGCAACGCGCTCCTCGAGGGCGGCACCTTCCTGTCGATCCTCCTCGGCACGCTCGCCGGCAGCCTCGCCGTCGCGCTCGATTACGGGACGCACTACGCCGGCCTGTTGCTGATCCTGTGCGCGATCGGAGGGTTCGCGGCGAGCCTCTTCGTGCCGCGCGCGCCGGCGCCCTCGCCCGGGCTGCTTCTCAGCCGCAATCCGATAGCCGCGACCGCCGCGATCCTCGTCCACGCCCGCGAACGCCGCGACGTGTGGCTGTCGATCCTCGGCGGCTCGTGGTTCTGGCTGGTCGGCGCGGTGTTTCTGTCGCAACTCCCGTCCTTTGCGAAAGACACGCTGGGCGCCGGCAGCGGCGTCGTCACCCTGTTTCTCGCGGCGTTCTCGATCGGCGTCGGGGTCGGCTCGGTCCTGTGCGGGCGGCTGATGCAGGGCGAGATCAGCGCCCGCTATGTCCCCATTGCCGCGCTCGGCATGGCGCTCTTCTCGCTCGATCTAGCATTCGCCAGCGAAGGCGCCGTGCCGTCCTCGGGCGAACTCCTCGGCATCGCCGCCTTCCTGTCGCGTCTCGTGGGGATCCGCATCTTCGCCGATCTGCTGGCGATCGCGATTTGCGGCGGCATCTTCGTCGTGCCGCTCTACGCGATCATCCAGCGGCGCAGCGGCGAATCTGCGCGGGCCCGCATCATCGCCGCCGGCAACATCGTCAACGCCCTCTTCATGACCGGCGCCGCGCTCGTCACCGCGCTCCTGCTCGCCGCCGGGCTGCATACCCCCGACCTCTACCTCGTGCTCGGCATCCTCAATGCCGGGGCCGCGCTGTGGATCTGCAAGCTGTTGCCGCAGGATACCTTGCGCATGCTGGCGCGCATCGTGCTGCGGCTGGCCTACCGGGTCGAGTTGCGCGGGCTGGAAAACCTCGCATTGGCCGGCGAGCGCGTCGTCATCGTGCCGAACCATGTGTCCTATCTCGACGGTCCCTTGATCGCCGCCTTCCTCCCGGGCCTCCCGATGTTCGCGATCGACACGGCGCAGGCCGCCCGCTGGTGGGTGCGCCCGCTGCTCGCCGGGGCCGACATCTACCCGATGGACCCGACCCGGCCGATGGCGACGAAGTCGCTGGTCAAGGCGCTGCGCATGGGGCGGCAATGCGTGATCTTCCCCGAAGGCCGGCTCAACGTCACCGGCGGCGCCTTGATGAAAATCTACGACGGGCCGGCGCTGATCGCCGACAAGGGCGAGGCGATGGTGCTGCCGGTGCGCATCGACGGGGTCGAGTTCACCCCGTTTTCGCGGCTCGCCTCGCGCTCCGGGGGGCGCCTCCACCGGCACTGGTTCCCGAAAATCACGATCACCCTCTACGAGCCGCGGCGCCTCAGGGTCCCCGCCGAACTGCGCGGTCGGGCACGCCGGCAGCGGGCCGGGCTCATGCTCTACGACATCATGTCGGAGATGATGGCGCGGCGCGGCGACCCGCCGAGCCTCTTCGGGGCGGTGCTCGCCGCGCGCAGGGAGCATGGCGGGAAGCATCCGATCCTCGCCGACCCGACCGCGGGGCCGCTCGGCTACGACCGGACGATCGTGGCGAGCCTGGTGCTCGGACGCGTGCTTGCCCGCAGCGCAAAGCGGGGCGAGGCGGTCGGGCTGATGGTGCCCAACTCGATCGGCGCGGCGGTGGCTTTCCTGGCGCTGCAGGCCACCGGCCGGGTCCCGGCGATGCTCAACCACACCGCCGGCGTCGATGCCGTGCTGTCGGCCTGCCGTACGGCGCAGCTGCGCACAATCGTCACCTCGCGCCGCTTTATCGAATTGGCCAGGCTCGAGGCACTTGCCGCGCAGCTCGGCGGCGCGGTGGAAATCATCTGGCTCGAGGATCTGCGCGCCGGGCTCGGGCCTGTCGACAAGCTCTACGGCCTCTTCGCGCTGCGCTTTGCGGCCTGGCGCCACCGCCGCCTCGGGATCGTCGCCTCCGATCCCGCGGCGATCCTCTTCACGTCGGGTTCGGAAGGCGCCCCGAAGGGGGTCGTGCTGAGCCACGCCAACCTCCTGGCGAACCGCCGCCAGCTCGCCGCGCGGGTCGATTTCAGCCCGGCCGACCATCTCCTCAATGTGCTCCCGATGTTCCACAGCTTCGGGCTGACCGCCGGCTTCCTGTTGCCGCTCCTGTCCGGGGTGCGGATCTTTCTCTATCCCTCGCCGTTGCATTACCGGATCGTGCCCGAACTCGCCTACGG
>DATCQF010000520.1:0-5325 GCA_036569735.1 Allostellaceae bacterium
CCCGAATACCGGCCGATATAGCCCGATGCCCCGAGCCCCACGCGTAACGCCTCGGCGGCGAGCGAGGGAACCGCCTTGTCCCCCAGTCGCAGCAGCAAGGGTACGCGCCGCACGACATTGTCCCAATCGGAAATCTGGTTGACGAAGCCGTTGCCGGCGGCGGCTTTTTGCAACTGCGGCAGCGCGCTGACCGCATCCGGAAAGCTGCGGACGAATTTGAGCGGGTTGGCTCCCGCCTCGCCGACCCAGGAGAACCCGGCCTTGATGGCCGGATTGCCCTTCCCGCTGGTCCCGGAGAGGTTGAACCCGACCACCACCGGAGCCTCGGCAACCGCCTTGGCGAACTGCTCGTCGGGATCCGCCATCGATGCAAGCAGCCGCTTTGCCTCCGCCTCGCTGGTGCCCCGGTCGATCAATAGCGACAGCAGCATTTTCGGCGAGGTGCGATCGGGCTCGCTGAACAAGACGTCGAAGGCGATTACCGCGGCGCCGGCTTTGCCGAGCTTCTCCACCAGCTGGGCGAGGACGGTGCGCGGCCATGGCCACTGCCCGATTTGCTTCAGGCTGCGTTCGTCGATGTCGACGATCACAACCGGCGTATCCTCGGGTGCCTGGCGCTGTGCTATCCGCTGGTGCACATCAAAGGCGATGAGCGAGGACAGCTGGTCGAATTCCTCCGGGATGACGAGGTGCGCCAGCGCCGTCGTCAGCAACAGCGCCAGCGGCAGCCAATAGATGATGCCGCGGCGGACAAAGGAGCGAAAGATGGGGAGGAGACGGTTCAACGGGGTTCGCACAAAGTTCAGCGGGTCCGGCGTCGCTCGCCGACAGTCTGGCGACGACATCCGACGCCGCCATCATCGTCAAAACGCGGGCAATTTTCCAGCGTTTCGCTACCCGCGGAGACAAGGAGATTTCGCGGGGCAGTTCGCAAGTTCGGCGAAAACCGCTTGCCCGGTTGCCGCGGGGAGATGACTCTCTCGCCGCCGAGAGGGATGAGAGCCGTGACGAGCACGATCGAGGCACAGAAGGCGGCACTCGTCCGCGCCGCTCAGAGCCGGGTGGACCCAGCCCTGGCCGACCCAGCCCTGGCCGAACAAAAAACCGAGCCGGGCGAGCGCGCGTTGCTGCGCCGCTTCATCGCCGAATTCTACGAGCATGTCCCGCCTGATGACGTTGCCGCGCGCAGCCCGGCCGATCTGTGCGGCGCCGCGCTGGCGCTGTGGCGTTTGGCGGCGCAGCGCCGGAGCGGCAGCGCCAAATTGCGCGTCTATAATCCCGAGCGCGCGGCGGATGGCTGGGCGTCGCCTTATACCGTCGTCGAGATCGTCAACGACGACATGCCGTTTCTTGTCGATTCGCTGACCGCATCGCTCAATGAGAGCGGGCGCGAGGTGCGGCTCGTGATCCACCCGATCCTCGTCGCGGCACGCGACGGCGCGGGGTGTCTCGTCGGGCTCGACCCGCCGGCCGGGGGCTTGCGCGAATCCTGGATGCAGATCGCGATCGCCCGCGAGCCGGACCCGGCGGCGCGCGCGGCGCTGGCTGCCCGGCTCGACGGCGTGCTCGCCGACGTGCGCAGTGCGGTGTCGGACTGGCCGGCGATGCGCCGCGCCCTGCAGAGGGTCGCCGGTGAACTGGGCACCGGTGAGGCGATCGACGAGCCGGCGCGGCCGCGGGCAAAGCTGCCGCCGGGCGACATTGCCGAAGTCGTCGATTTTCTGCGCTGGCTCGACGACGACAATTTCACCTATCTCGGGTTTCGCGAATACGTCTTCCCCGGCGCCGCAGGGGAGCTCGATCGGGAGGCAATCCCGTCGCTCGGCATTCTCGGCGAGACGAGCTATTCGGTCTTCGGCGGGTTGCGCGACCTCGCCGGACTGCCCCCGCATGTGCAGGAATTCGTCCGCCGCCGCGAACTCCTGATCGTCGCCAAGACCCAGCAGCGCGCCACCGTGCACCGCGCCGTCCACATGGATGCGATCGGCATCCGCCGCTTCAATGCGATGGGCGAAGTCGTGGCGCTGCGGCTGTTCGTGGGCCTCTTCACCGCGGTTGCCTACAGCAGGAGGCCACACTCGATCCCGCTGTTGCGGCAGAAGGTGCGGCGCACGATCGAGCGCGCGGGCCTTACCCCGGAGAGCCACGACGGCAAGACCCTGCTCAATATCCTCGAAACCTTCCCGCGCGACGAATTGTTCCAGATCTCGGCGGATGAACTGTTCGACACCGCGATCGGCATCCTCAACCTGCAGGAGCGCCAGCGGATCGCGCTGTTCGTGCGCAAGGACCCGCTCGAACGCTTTGTCTCCTGCCTCGTCTATGTCCCGCGCGAGCGCTACGACACGCATTTGCGCCAGAATTTTGCCGAGATCCTCGCGGCGGCGTTTGCCGGGACGGTCACCGATTTCTACGCCCATCTCGACGAGTCGGTGCTGGCGCGCGTGCAGTTCATCATCAATGTCACCCGCGGCGCGGTGCCGCCGGTCGATGCGGGCGCGCTCGAACAGCGTCTCGCCGAGGCCGGGCGCAGCTGGTCCGACCGGGTCACGGAGGCAGCCGCCGCCGCGTTCGGCGAGACCCCGGCCCGCGCCCGGCTGGGCCGGCTGAAGCCGTTCCCGATCACCTATCAGGCGCGCACCGAGCCCTCACAGGCGATCGCCGACCTCGACCCGATCGAGGCGGTGCTCGCCGGCTCGCCGCTCGAAGCCGCGCTGCATCCGCGCCCAAATGGCGCTGGGCCACATGAGGATGGCGGTGGTGCCGCCGGAACGGGTCTCAGGCTCTACCGCGAGGGCGAGCCGGTGGCCCTGTCGGACATGCTGCCGATCCTCGAAAATCTCGGGCTGCGCGTCATCGCCGAGGAGCCGTTCCGCATCGACAGCGAAGACAACCGCGCGGTGTGGATCCACGAATTGACGCTTGGTTCCACCGCCGTACCAGCCGCGCCCTCCGCCGCTCTGCGCCGGCGTTTCGAGGAAGCGCTGCGCGCGGTGTGGGCCGGCGCCATCGAGAATGACGGGTTCAACCGGCTGGTTCTCGCCGCCGGGCTGTCGGTCCGCCAGACCACCATCCTGCGGCTCTATTGCAAGGTGCTGCGCCAGGCCGGTTCGACCTTCAGCCAGGCCTATATGGAGGACACGCTGGCGCGCCACGGGCCGATTGCGCGCCGCCTCGTGCGGCTGTTCGAGCATCGCTTCGACCCGGCCCGCGCCGCAGTTGGGTCACAGCCCGGGGCCTCACTCGACACGATGGCCGAGATCCAGGCGATCGACCACGCGCTCGACGCCGTCGAGAGCCTCGACGAAGACCGCATCCTGCGCGCCTACCTGACCCTCGTCGTGAAGAGCGTGCGCACCAATTACTACCAGACCGGACCCTCCGGCGAGCCGAAGCCGGCGCTCGCGGTCAAGCTCGCATCGAGTGCGATCGACCTGTTGCCATTGCCGCGGCCGCTCTACGAAATCTACGTCTACAGCCCGCGCGTCGAGGGCGTGCACATGCGCGCCGGCAAGGTGGCGCGCGGCGGCATCCGCTGGTCCGACCGCAGGGAGGATTTCCGCACCGAGATCCTCGGCCTGATGAAGGCGCAGACCGTCAAGAACGCGGTCATCGTGCCGGTCGGCTCGAAGGGCGGCTTCGTGGTCAAGCGCCCGACCACCTCCCGCGAGCAGTTCGCGGCGGAAGGCGTCGAATGCTACAAGATCCTGATCCGCGGCCTCCTGGACCTGACCGACAACATCGTCACCTCCCATGGGGCGGCCAACGGTTCAACCGGGCAAACCATCGTCCCGCCGCCCCGGGTGGTGCGCCATGACGGTGACGACCCCTATCTCGTCGTCGCCGCCGACAAGGGCACCGCCACCTTCTCCGACATCGCCAACGGCATTGCCCTGGAATACGGCTTCTGGCTCGGCGATGCGTTCGCCTCGGGCGGGTCGGCCGGCTACGACCACAAGGAGATGGCGATCACCTCGCGCGGCGCCTGGGAACTCGTCAAGCGGCACTTCCGCGAGCTCGGCCGCGACATCCAATCGAGCGACTTCACGGTGGTCGGGGTCGGCGACATGTCGGGCGACGTGTTCGGCAACGCCATGCTGCAATCGCGCCACACCCGGCTCCTCGCGGCGTTCAACCATCTGCACATCTTTGTCGATCCCGAGCCTGACCCGGCGCGCGGGTTTGCCGAACGCGAGCGGCTCTCCCGCCTGCCGCGCTCGAGCTGGGCCGATTACGACCCGGCGCTGATATCGGACGGTGGCGGCGTCTTCGACCGCGCCGCCAAGGCCGTCCCGGTCGGCGCCGAGTTGAAGCGGCTGTTCGGCATCGTCGAGGACACCCTGACGCCGGCCGAGCTGATCCGCCATCTGCTGACGGCAGAGGTCGACCTCTTGTTCTTCGGGGGCATCGGCACCTTCGTCAAGGCGCGTGGCGAGAGCCACGCCGAGGTCGGCGACCGCGCCAACGACGCCCTACGCATCGATGGCGAGCAGATCCGCGCCAAGGTGGTCGGCGAGGGCGCCAATCTCGGCATGACGCAACGCGGCCGGGTGGCCTATGCGCTCAGCGGCGGGCGCATCGACACCGACGCGATCGACAACTCGGCCGGCGTCTCGATGTCGGACCACGAGGTCAACATCAAGATATTGCTCGCGGGCGCGATCGCGGCGGGGGTGCTGGGCTGGCAGGAACGCGAGCCGCTCCTCGCGCAGATGACGGGCGACGTCGCCGCCCTGGTATTGCGCGACAATTATCTGCAGGGCGAGGCGTTGTCGGTCGCCGAGGCGCGCGGCGCGGCGGCGCTCGATCGCCAGATCCGGCTGATCCGCGACCTCGAACGTGCCGGGCGGCTCGATCGCGCGCTCGAATTCCTGCCCGACGACGAAGCCCTCGCCGCCCGCGCCGCTGCACGCCAGGGGTTGACCCGCCCCGAGCTCGCCGTGCTGCTCGCCTACGCCAAGCTCTCGCTCGATCAGGACCTCCTCGCCTCCGACCTGCCCGACCAGCCCGAGCTCGCCGGCGATCTGCGCGACTATTTCCCGGCGGCCGTGCGCGAGCGCTTTGCCGCGCAGATCGCCGCGCATCCCCTGAAGCGCGAGATCATCGCGACGGTCGTCACCAACGACCTCGTCAACCGCGCCGGCCTCACCTTTGTCTCCGACATGCGCGCGCGCACCGGGCGCGAGCCGCCCGACATCGCGCGCAGCTACCGGATCGCCCGCGAGGTGTTCGCGCTGCCGGCGCTGTGGACCGGGATCGAGGCGCTCGACAACCAGGTCAGGGCGCCAGCGCAAACCGAGATGCTGCTCGACGTCGCGGGGCTCG
>DATCQF010000521.1:0-3770 GCA_036569735.1 Allostellaceae bacterium
GCTGCCGCGCTGGGCGGGCGGGCCGGGATCGCCATCGCGGGCAATTCGGCGCCCGACGCCGAGGGTGTCCTCGCCGCCGCCCTGCATCAGCTGGGATTGGATGCCGCGGCCGACGTGCCGGCCGGCCCGGTGCGGCCGCTCTATCTGCGACCGCCCGACGTGACCCCGGCAAATCGCCCCCAGCCGCTCCCGGTCGCCGCGCGGTGAGCCGGCCCATCGCCCCCGTCGTCGCCCCCGGCATCGCCCCTGCCGTCACCGCTCTCCCGGCGGGCGCGGCGGCGCCGCTTTCGGCCATGCACCTTGCGGCTTTTCCCGAGGATCCGTGGGACGCGGCCGCTCTTGAGCGGATCCTCGCGCTGTCCGGCGGTTTCGGCTATCTGGCGTGGCAGGAGGGTGCCCCGGCCGGCTTTATCCTGGCGCGCGATCTTGGCGGGGAGGTTGAGATTCTGTCGCTTGGGGTGTTGCCCGGGTGGCGCCGTCGGGGTATCGGACGCGCGCTCTTGGACGCGGTTGTCGCAGAAGCGGAACGCCGCTCTGCCGGCTCGCTCGTGCTTGAGGTGGCCAGCGAAAACGCGCCCGCGCGAGAGCTCTATGCCGCCTGCGGTTTTGTCCAGGTCGGCCGGCGTCCGCGCTACTACCGCCGCGCCGACGGCCGGGCGGACGCCTTGATCCTGCGTCGGGCGGTTACCGGCGAAGCTCCATAGGCGAACACTCGGCCTGTGAAGTGGCCTGCCCGGCGTTGAGCTATCCGGTCGGTCGGACAAGGACGGGCGCCTCGCGCGGCCCCTGCCGGGGCCGACCTCTACTGCGGTGTTGCTGCGGTTCGCCACCTCGGCGACTTGTCGCGCCGCGCCCCGATCGGGGGAAATACGAACAACACCCGTATTGCGCCGCCATCAATTATTACTTATATTTCCGATCAGCCGAATGCCAGGAAGAGGGTTATGGATAACATTGAGCAATCGAACGATTTGTTGGCCCTGACCACGGAAATCGTCGCCGCGCACGTGTCCAACAACACGGTGGCGCTCGGCGATCTGGGTCAGCTGATCAATCAAGTCTACAGTTCGCTGGCCAATATCGGCACCGCTCCGGTGGCGGCGGCGGTGCGCCCGCAACCCGCGGTCAGCATCAAGAAGTCGGTCCTGCCCGATTACATCGTCTGCCTCGAGGATGGCAAGAAGCTCAAGATGCTGAAGCGGCACTTGAAGACCGCCTACAACATGTCGCCCGAGGCGTATCGCGAGCGCTGGGGCCTGGCGGCGGATTATCCGATGGTCGCACCGAACTACGCGCAGCAGCGCAGCCGGCTGGCGAAGGAGATCGGTCTGGGCACGCGGGCGCGGCGCGCCCGGGCCTGAGCGGCCGGGGCTTGCACGCCCGCTCCCCTTTTGTTTGACCGGTGTTCGGAGCCATAGGCTGGCCGGGTTGGTTCGGCTATAGTGCGGCGGTACGCTTCGCCCGGACCCTTATCGGATGATCTCCCGCCTCGAGCAGCTATGCCTCGACAAAGGGTTGAAGATGACCGAGCAGCGCCGCGTGATCGCTCGGGTCCTGTCGGATTCGGCCGACCATCCCGATGTCGAGCAGGTCTACCGCCGCGCCACCGCGATCGATTCGCGGATCAGCATCGCCACGGTTTATCGCACCGTGCGGCTGTTTGAAGAGGCCAACATCCTCGCCCGCCACGATTTCGGCGACGGGCGCTCGCGCTACGAGGAGATGCCGAGCGACCATCACGATCACCTGATCGATCTGCAAAGCGGCCGGGTCGTCGAATTCCGCAACGAAGAGATCGAGGCGCTGCAGAAGATCATCGCCGACCAGCTCGGCTACGAACTGGTCGGGCACCGCCTCGAACTTTATGCCGTGCCGCGGCGCGGCAAGCAAAAGCCGGATCACTGCTGATGCCGCTTGCCTGGCCCGCGGGACCCTCTGCGGTCATCGCCACCGCCGGCGCGGGCGGGGCTGAACGGGTCATCGATATCGTGTCCGGCCCGCTCCAGGTGCGGCTCGCCGAAAACGCCGCCGATATCGACGCGGCGCAGGCGCTGCGCTATCGGATTTTCTACGAGATCATGGGGGCCCGGGTGCTGCCCGGCATGGAACAGCAGCGCCGCGACCGCGATGTCTATGACGAGATCTGCGATCATCTCTTGGTGCTCGACCACAGCCGGGGCAGCGGCGCCGCTTCCGTCGTCGGGACCTACCGCCTGATCCGGCGCGATGCGGCGGCGCGGTTGGGCGCATTCTATTCGGCCGCCGAGTACGACATCGCGCCCCTGGTCGGCTACCCCGGCGAGATCCTCGAGCTCGGCCGCTCCTGCGTCGATGCCGGATACCGCGCGCGGCCGGTCATGCAGCTATTGTGGAGCGGTATCGCGGCTTATGTCTCGCACTACGACATCGCGCTGATGTTCGGCTGCGCGAGCCTGCCCGGCACCGACCCGGCCGCGCTGGCCGTGCCGCTCTCCTATCTCTACTACCACCACCTGGCGCCGCCGGCGCTGCGGGCGCGCGCCCTGCCCGAACGTTTTGTCGAGATGCGCCGGCTCGGTCCGGCTTCGCTCGACCCCGTTCGCATGCTTGCGGCGCTGCCGCCGTTGATCAAGGGGTACCTGCGCCTCGGCGGGTTCGTCGGCGACGGCGCGGTGATCGACGAACAGTTCAACACCACCGATGTCTGCATCGTGGTCAAGACCGATCTCGTCACCGAAAAGTATTCGCGCCATTACGAGCGCCAATCGAAAGAGACATGGGCGGCGTAGAGCGCATCGGCTCGCCGGCGCTCAGGGTATGGCGCCTCGGGGTCTACCTCGCCTTCACCCTCCTGTTGATGCCGGTACAGGCGTTCGGCCTCTTATTCCGGCGGCCTTGGACGGCGAGCTTCCCGCGGTTTTATCACCGGCGGTGCTGCCGCATTCTGGGATTGCGGGTGCGCCGGATCGGGCATCCGACCGAAACCCGACCGGTGCTGTTTGCCGCCAACCACATCTCCTATCTCGACATCACGGTATTCGGCTCCCTGATCGCCGGTTCGTTCATCGCCAAGACCGAGGTTGCCGGCTGGCCGCTGTTCGGCTGGCTGGCGCGGCTGCAGCGCTCGGTGTTCATCGACCGCCGGGTGCGCAGCACCGCCCTGCAGCGCGACAGCATCGCCGGCCGGCTCGCCGCCGACGAAGCCTTGATACTGTTCCCGGAGGGCACCAGCGGCGACGGCAACCGGGTGCTTCCGTTCAAGAGCGCCCTCTTCAGCGTTGCCGACCACAGGGCGACGGGTCCGCTCAGCGTGCAACCCGTGTCGATCGCCTATACCAGGCTCGACGGCATGCCGATCGGGCGGCGTTTGCGGCCGCTGTTTGCCTGGTACGGGTCGATGGCGCTGGCGCCGCATTTGTGGACGGTGGTGGGCCTCGGCACGGTCGAGATCGTCGTCGAATTCCACCCGCCGACAACGCTTGCCGATTGCGGCTCGCGCAAGGCGCTGGCGCGCTATTGTCAGGACCACGTCGCCCGCGGCCTCGCCACCGCCTTGAGCGGCCGGCGCGGCCCGACGCGCGAGACCAAAGCGCCGCGCGAGCCCCGGGCGCCGCGCGAGCCCGAACGCCTTGCCACCGCCGCCGATACCGCAGCCCCGGCGCTGGGATGACCCGAGCTGCATCGCCGCCACCCCAGGTGCTTATGGAAAAAAAGCTCTTTATCAAGACCTACGGCTGCCAGATGAACGCCTACGATTCGGCGCGCATGGCCGATTTGATGGCGCCCTTCGG
>DATCQF010000522.1:0-4434 GCA_036569735.1 Allostellaceae bacterium
GCTCCGGCCTACGCGGACCACATCGTGTTCGGCGCCTTCCAATGGGCCCGGGCGATCAGCGACTTCGAATTGCTCAGCGCCGACGACCCGGTCCGCGCCTGGCGCGGGCGCATGCTCGATCTCTATGATGGGCTGGCGCGCCGCTCCCCGGCTTACGGCAGCTGATCGGTGAGCGGCCGGTCATGAGCGGCACCGTTGCGATCGCCACCGCCCTGCTGAGCCTGCACGCGGTGGCGGCAGTCGTCTGGGTCGGCGGCATGTTCTTCGCGCTGGTGGCGTTGCGCCCGGCCACCGCGCCCATCGAGCCCGGGCCGCGCCTTTTACTGTGGTCGCGGGTGCTGGACCGGTTTTTCGCCTGGGTGATCGCCGCGATCGTCGTATTGCTGGCGAGCGGCTACGGCATGATTTTCGGGGTTTACGCCGGGTTCCGCGGCATCGGCATGCACATCAACATCATGCAGGGCATCGGCATCGTCATGATGCTGTTGTTCTTCCACCTCTATTTTGCCCCGTGGCGGCGCTTCCGGGCGGCGCTGGCCCGGCCGGACTACCCCGCTGCCGCAGGCCAGCTCAACCAGATCAGGCTGATCGTCATGATCAACCTAATTCTGGGCCTCATCACGGTCGCCGTGGGCAGCAGCGGCCGATACTGGGGCTGACGCTTTCGCCCCGTCCGATGCTTTGGCCCGATCTGTCGCTTTCGAGTCGGCGCGCCGCGCCAGGGCGTGCGGGTCGAGCGGCTTCAAATGCGCGCTCATCGAGGTTTTGCCGTCGGCGGAAATCCAGGTGGCGGCAAGCCCGCCATCCTGGCGCGGGCGAAAGCGCAGGATGCTTTTCCCGGAATCCTCGAAGCGGAAGCTGTCGTCGACGATGCGGCCCTTGCGCCGGCTCCAGGCCGCCGGAGACTTGTCGTCGATGCTCGGTCCGATCGCGTAGACCGCGGTAAGCTCGCTGCCCCGCGCCGATTCGACCCCGAAGAGGACCTCGCGGCCGTTCGGATAGAAGCCATACCAGATGTCGCGAAACCGGTGCATCGGCGTGGCCCGATCCGGGGCCGCGCCCGAGCCGGTCGGCGACGCTTGTGCGGAGGCTGCCTCGCGCTGCGGCTGCGGATCGGCCAATTCGGGCGGCAGTTTCATCTCGGCGCTCGGAATCGTCCCCCAGCGCGGTGCGCACACCATCTCGCCCGACAGTGTCTGGTTGTCGGCGAAGTCGCTGATGCAGTTGCCGTAGCGCCGCAGGAACAACCCGCTCGACGACGCCCAGTGCCCGGTCAGAAAGGCCGGCTGGTCGACGACCGCGTAGCCCAGCCCGCGCGCCGCCAGGATCTCGCGCGAGCGTTCGCCGCGCCCGCCGGGATCGAAATCGTCGCCATGGAAATAGAACACCATGATCCGGGCGCGCTTGACCTCTTCCAACAGCGGATAGAGCCTGGTCGCGTTGAGCCGCCAGCTGTCATAGAATTCGTCAAAACTGCCGTACGCCGCCGGGGCGGTCGCGATCACGGCGTCGACGTCGGAGGAAGCGTCCGCCGCCATCAGCGCCAGGAACGCGCCGAAGGATTGCCCGGCGAGCAGGACCTGCTTGTAGCCCCGATGCTTGAGCTTGCCGGCGTAATCGACCAGCCGCTTCGTACTGTCGCTCAGCGTGTCACCGTGGCCCAGCCGGTCGAACCGCATGACGTCCCACCCGTTGTCGCGCAAGGCGCGCAGATAGGTCGGGGTCGGCGATTGCGAATCTTCGGCGTTGAGCGAGCGGCCATGGCTCCACACGGCGACGCCCTTGGCCTGGCCGGGGCCGAGCGCCGGCTCGGGAAATGCCGGATCGAGCCCGAGCGCCAAGGCCGGAGCGGCAGCCATGAGCCCGATGGCCAATACCAAGCCCGCGAGCCGTGTGCGCAGTATTACCCCCATCCGCGCGATCCCCCAATCCGTTCCCCATACGGAATAGCGCGGGCAGCTTAACAAAAAATGTCTTTTTGTGTCACTTCGTAACGCAGCGGCAGGTCGCCGGTCGAACGAGGCTAAAGCGACGGAAACGCTTGAGTTTGCGAAGTCTTGCGGTATGCGGCCAACTGGCGCAGTCTAGCGGCGCGATTTAAACCGCGATTATTCGCGCTGCACGCTCATCAACACAGCAGCGGCGAGCAATACCCCGATTGCCTCCATGCTCATGGCGATCTGGCCGAGCATCATGCTGAGCAAGGTGCACACAACAATCGTGGATCCGATCAGCATCGGCATGGCGAGGGTCCCATTTGGCGATCCGGGGGTTGGAATCCGGGGGGTTGGAAACCAGGGGGGTTGACGGAACCGGCGAAGCAGCGGTGTAACGGGCCGGGGAAACGATTTATTCCCGCGGGAAAGCGAGACGGGGATGCCGGTACTTTATGTCGCACGCAGCGTAAAGCTCGCCCGCTGGGCGTCCGATGTCGGGCTCGGCAAGCATGTCTACAAGCTGGGAATTTCCGAGGAGGACCCGAAGGCGCTGGCCGCCGCCGGCTGGGCCGGCGAAGCCGATTGGAAGATCGTGCGCAAGGACGCGGTCGAGGGGCTCAGCGAACCGGAGGCGCAGGAACGCCTCGGCAAGAAGGAGCGGATGATCGACCCCAACATCTACCCCAAGCTCAAGGGCGCCTATGGGGTGTACCGGGTCTCCGCCCAGCATGTCGAGAACCACATCCTCGTCTCGCGCGCCCTCGCCGGCGCCAGCGACCGCCTCGATTTGAAGCTGAAGCCGGCCGATTTCGCCGCCTACCTCGTGCACAACGCGCTGCGGTAAAAAGACAGCCCCCTCGCCCCCATCGGGGGAGAGGGTTGGGGTGAGGAGGCGAATCGCCGCGTTAAAGTAGCCAGCCCTCACCCTCCCAACGCTCCGCGCCGGGCCCCTCCCTCTCCCGCAATGCGGGAGAGGGGCCAGAAACCGTTACGCCGCGCTCGGCTTCATCTTGTCCCTGAGCGCGGCGAGGGCGTCGGGGGTGTCGACATCGACGAGGACGCCGTCCGAATCCATCTCGACTTCGCAGACGAGGTCGGCGTGCTCGCCGATCAGGTGCTTGGCGCCGACGTCGCCCGCCAGTTCCGCCATTTCCGGGAGAAACCGGCTGGCCCACAAGACCGGGTTGCCGCGTTTTCCGCGGCGGGTCGGCACGACGATCGCGCGCCCCTCCAGCGGGTTGAACGTGGCGATCAGCCGGTCGAGGTCGCGCCCGGCCACCAGCGGCATGTCGCCTAGGCAGACGATGACCCCGTCGGTATCGGGCGGCAGCGCCGCTATCCCCCGTTTCAATGAGGTCGACAGCCCCTCGGCGAAAGCCGGGTTGTGCACCCGCAGGACCGGCAACCGGCCGAGTGCGGCATCGACCGCATCGGCCTGGTTGCCGAGGACCGCGATGACCGGGCGGGCATGCGACGACAACAACCGCTGCGCCGTGCGCGCCACCATCGGCCGCCCATCGATCTCGGCCAAGAGCTTGTTCGGCCCGCCCATCCGGCTCGACCGGCCGGCCGCCAGGAGCAGCACGGCAATGCGCGGCCCCGGCGGCGCCTTCGGTTCCGGCTTGGCGTCCGGAGCCGGGCTCGCCTGGGCGCGCGGCAGCGGCCGCGACGGGATCTCGGCGAGGAGCCCGCCGGCGCCCATGCCCATGATCTCGCGCGGGCCGACCGGCACCCCGGCGACGAGGCGCTCCAGCACCCAGTCGAAGCCGTTGACCTTGGGCGAGCGGGCGCACCCGGGCAGCCCCAGCACCGGCGTATCGCCGACCTGGCCGAGCAGCAGCAGATTGCCGGGGTCGACCGGCATCCCGAAATGCTCGATCCGCCCGCCGGCCGCGACGACCGCCTCGGGGATCACGTCGCGCCGGTCGACGATCGCCGAGGCGCCGTGCACCAGCACCATGTCGGCGCCCGCCGCGATCGCCGCGGCGATGCGCGGCGCCAAGTCGGCGGCGGCATGGGCGCAGCGCTCCTCGGCGACGAGCGAAGAGCCGAGCGCGGCAAGGCGCTGCCCGGTCACCTCGCGGGTCTTGTCGAGGATGCTTTCCTTCATCCCCGGCAGCCGGGTCTGGATCAGCGCCACCCGGCGCGGCACAAACGCGGCAACCCGCAGAAGCGGCTCAGCTCGCGCGGCAAATTCGGCGGCTGCCTCGACCGCCGCTTCGGGCACGGCGAACGGGATGATCTTGACCGTCGCGACCATCTGGCGCGGCTCGACCACGGCATAGGGCGGCAGGGTCCCCAGGGTCACCGCCTCGTCGACCGAATTGAGCCGGTCGAGCCGGTCGCGGTCGACAACGAGGAGGCCGCGCGCCTCGGCGAACAGATTGGCCCGGCCGGTAAAGGCGGTCGCCGTCGCGATATTGGCTCCAGCGGCGGCGGCGGCGATCCGCGTTGCCGCCGCGTCCTCGCGAATGTCGCCGGGATCGAGCCGGGCCGC
>DATCQF010000523.1:0-8978 GCA_036569735.1 Allostellaceae bacterium
GTTCCGGCTCGGGCCGATGCCGCACGAGGTGGCGGCCGACAGCCTGCGGCTGTTCATGGCCGAGGTCGCGCCGCTGTTCCGGCGCTGAGCGCATTCAGGTTCGTGAAGCTCCTAATCGTCATCCCCGGGCTTTGCCTGGTGAATCCATGTGGATGCCACGGCTGGACAAGCCCGGCCATGACAGGTTTTGGTAGTGGGTGGGTCTGAACTGACCCTCAGCCTTGTGGACAACCGACGGAATGTGAGACCGTTCAAACCGACATGAGCTTGGCGCTTTCCATCGACGATTATGTGAGCGGACCGCCGCCGCTCGATCTTGCCCGCCCGCTCGCGGAGGCATCGCAGGGGGTCGCTGAGTTCGAAGCTGCCCTGCGCACCCAGCAGCACAAATTCGCCGAACTCTATCAGCTCGCTGAAGGGCTGGCCCCTGGCGAACTGGAGACCGCGGCAGCGGCGTTGTATGCGGTCGAGAAGGTACACGCTGCGATCCTGGAGCCGATCATCAAAGACGGCGAGGAGAAGCTCAGACGCTATCGCCGCACGGCGACCACGGGGACACAGAAAGCGTTGCTCCGATTAGTGGGTCGGGCGGTTGATGTCGCGGCATCATGGCTGGAACTCTGTCGCGATTTCCGACTCCGGCTGGAGCTTCTGGCCGCTGGGCGGACTGAGGGGCCGTCGATCGAAGTCCGAAGCGTCGAGGATTTGGATCGGTACTTCAAGAGCGTCGCGAGCGAGGAGTGAGGCCGCGGCGCTTTGTCATAAGCCCAGGTTTTGACAGAGCGCTTCGCAGGCTGACGGCCGCCGAACGCACAGCAACCCAAGAAGCGGTCCGGCATTTCAGAGACAGGACGGCAGAAAACGCGCTGCGGATTGAGCGCAAAAGCGGCCTATTGGGGATTTGGGCCTTTCGAGTAAACAACGACCTTCGGGTCTTCTTCCTGCAACGAGCGAGCAGTGACGGCCGATATGCCGAGTTGCTTCACGTCGGACATCACGATGATTACAGGACGATCAAGCGTAAGGTCTGATCGAACCGCTCGCGGCGTGGCTGGATTACCCGATGAGCCCGCGGCCAAGGCCTCCCGCGGAGCGAGGCGGAAGCTGTTAATATTTAAACTGACTGCCTATTTCAGGGTCGCGGCTGCTTGGCGGATCTGCTCCGGGGTGTGCTCGCCGGCGAGCGGGGTTCCCGGCACCAGGTATTTGCCCATCGCGAGCCCGCCGACCACGACCGGCTCGAAGCCGATTTCCTTGATGAGGCGCGAGGCCAGCGCCAGCGCGCTCTGGTCGTCGCCGGCGATCGGAATTCCGACCGGCTCGCCCTGGCGGTGCGCCAGTTCGGGCAGCTTGGCAAAGTTGATCGCGTTGAAACCGCGCACGATACGCGCGCCGGGCAGCGCCTTCTGGGTGGCGACGCCGGCGCCGCCCTCCTCGTTGACCGATTTGACGAGATCCTCGCCGTCACGCCGGGCAATCGGGTCGCTGACATCGAGGACCAGCGCCTTGGGCGCGAGCGCTTTGCCGTGTTCCTTGCCGATCTCAGCCACCGCGCCATAGGGCACGACGAGCAGCACCACATCGCCGAACGCGACCGCCTCGGCGACCGTGCCGGCCTTAGCCAGCGCGCCTAGCCCGGTCACCAGATCCTTCAGCTGCTCGGGATGGCGCGAGGAGAACATCACCGGGTGGCCGGCCTTGACGAAGAGCGACCCGAGCGCGCCGCCCTCGCGCCCCGCGCCGATCGTCGCGATCTTGATGGGCGCAGCGCCCGGAGTCTGCGCCAATGCGGCGAGGGGACCCGCCGCGAGCGCGACAAAGGCGACCGCGCTCCCGGCGAATTGCAGAACATCGCGGCGGGACGGGTGTGCGGACGGGTCGATTGGCATGACCGGCTCCTCGGATTGGCTGCTCCAGCGGTTATAGGCCGCCCGGACCGGTCCCGTGGTTCACGATTGCGCGCGAGGGCTGCGCACGTGCTCGGGGCGGAAGCCCATGCCGATCAGCCGCGCCGGGATGCGCCGCAGCACCGGGAGCCGGTTGAAGAGGCGCAGCGGCCAGGGCGCCGTGATCGGCCTGTCCGAGCCGATCACCGGATCGAGCACACGCTGCTGGATCGCAACCTGCATGCCTTGGGTCAGCCGCGTCGGCAGATTGCGGCGGCGTTGCACCGCCGCCAAATCCTGGTCGGTCAAACTGCCGTTCAGCAATGGCCGGGCCAGCCGGTTGGCGGCGGCGACGGCGTCCTGGATCGCCAGATTGATGCCGACCCCGCCGATCGGCGACATCGCGTGGGCGCAGTCGCCGATGCACAGGAGGCCCGGGCGCCACCAGTGTTCGAGGCGGTCGACCGCGACGGTCAAGAGCTTTACATTCTCCCAGTCGTCGAGCTCGGCGACGCGGTCGCCGAGGAAGGGCGCGATCCGCACGATGTCGTCGCGGAAGCTGGCCAGCCCGCGCTCGCGGACCTCATCGAACCCGCCCTTGCGGATCACAAAGGCGCACTGCCAGTAATCGCCGCGGTCCAGGGTCACCAGCATGCGGCCATGATTGATGCGACCCAGCGTCTGGCCCGGATCGCCCGGTCGTTTCGAGAGCCGCATCCACAAGACGTCGATCGGTGCCCCGAGATTGGTGACCCTGAGCCCGGCGCGCTCGCGCACGACCGAATGCCGCCCGTCCGCCCCGACCACGAGATCGGCGCGCACCTCGAAGGGGCCTTCGGGGCTATGCCCTTGGACCCCGACGATCCGGCCGCATTCCTCGACGAGGCCGGTGACCTCGGCTTCGGTGCGCAGGTGGAACCCCGGAAACCGGCCCCCTGCCTCGGCGAGAAAGTTGAGGAAATCCCATTGCGGCATCAGCGCGATGAACTTGCAGCGGGTCGGCAGATGGGTGAAATCGGCGAGTCGGATCTCGCTCGCGCCGATGATGCCGCGCAACTCGCGCACTTCCTGATGCGGACGCGCCAGAAAGGCCTCGAGGAGGCCCAGCTCGTGCATGATCTCCAAGGTCGAGGGATGGATCGTGTCGCCGCGAAAGTCGCGCAGGAAATCGCGGTGCTTTTCCAGGACCAGCACGTTGACCCCGGCGCGCGCCAACAATAAGCCGAGCATGATCCCGGCCGGACCGCCGCCGGCGATAACGCAGGTCGCCCGATGCATCTGGTCCGTCATCGTCAAACCTGTGTCATGATCCCCCCGCGGGGATGAAAACTAACCGGGTCCGTATAATAAATCACCGGCTCACCATCACCCGAGCGGAGTGTGTCATGTCTCTGCCAACCACCCCCCGTTGCATCCCCCGCTGGTTGCGGCGCCCCCTCCTGGCCTCCGGCCTCCTCGCCGCCGGGCTTGTCGCCCTGGGCGGCGCAGCGGCTCCCGCACAAGCACAATACTACCCCTATTATGCGTATAACCCGTATAATACGGCGTACTGCAATCCCTATTACTACCCCTATGGCTGCGCGGCTGCCTATGCCGACCCGTATGCCAGCTATTCCTATGCCTACCCCGGCTATGCCTATCCCTATTACGGTTATGGCGCGGTCGCGCTCGGCCTTGGCTTCGGCGGCTTCCATCACGGATTTCGCGGCGGCGGCGGGTTTCGCGGCGGCGGATTCCATGGCGGAGGCCGCGGCGGTGGCGGCGGAGGCCGCGGTGGCGGTGGCGGTGGCGGTCATCGTCGCTGAGTTGCGCGAGCATCACCCCCGCAGCATCGCCGCATCGGGATCGTGCTTGCGGAAATTGGCGACCGCGCGGTCGCGATCGGCGACGGCATAGCAATAGACGCAGCCATGCGGGCAGGTGTCGTAGGCGCCGATATCGCGCGACACGGCGCAGCGGCAGCCCGGGCGGTTGCCGCCGGTCGGCGCCGCGATCGGATGCTGGGCGACATCGGCGAGGCGTTCGGCGTCGACGCAGCGTGCTTCGCCGAGACATAGCCCCAACAACTCGGGTTGGCTGCATAGGGTCGGCGCCAGCCCCTCCTCCCGCGCGATCGCGGCGAGGCTGTGGAGGAGGTGCCGCTTCTCCTCGGCGGGCGGGTCGCGCCAGAGAAAGCCGAGGCGCCGGGCGGCCCGGTCGAGATTGCGCCGGGTCTTCCGGTAGGGGTGCATGACCGACAGGACGACCTCGTCGACGCTGCCCTTGAGCCTGCGCGCCAGCACCGCGAATTGGGCGGCATGCGCCGCGGCGTCCAGTTCGGCGGCGAAGACGACTGGGTCGTAGCGCCACACCGCGACGCGGGCCCCAAAGCGGCGGCGCAGCTCGCGCAGCTGTTCGACCGCCTCGTCCGCGTTGATAACGGATGCTTCGAGCGCCCTGGGATAGCCGGTCAGGGTGAATTGCACGACGAACGGCGCGACCCGCCGCACCGCATCCAGGTGGGGCATCAAGGGCGCCATGTTGCGGGTCCACAAGACGAACCCGTCGACCGCATCGGGCGCGAGCGAGACCTCGTAAGCGGCGCCGCCATAGGGATTGGCGACACGGCAATAGCCGGCGTGCAGCCGCCGCAACAACCAGTCCGCGTAAAACGCCGGGATGTCGGTGCGATAGCTCGCCGAGACGATCACCGATGAGGCTCCCCACAGGCTCGAGCAGGCGTGAAACTGCGGCCGGGCGGCGGTTGCAGGTCCCTGCCCCCCCACATATATAACCGACGCGGCTGCCGCATTGGCCAGACCATCGCGGCGGCCCGCATCTCCGGGGGATCGGGGCGGTGCTTTCCCGGGCCGACCGGTCCTGCTTTTGACATGAGGTCACCATGAGCAAGGTTATTGGCATCGATCTCGGCACGACAAATTCCTGCGTCGCCGTGATGGAGGGCAGGAGCGCCAAGGTCATCGAAAACGCCGAGGGCGGGCGCACCACGCCCTCGATGGTCGCATTCACCGAATCGGGCGAGCGTCTCGTCGGCCAGGCAGCCAAACGCCAGGCGGTCACCAACCCCGAGAACACGTTCTTCGCGATCAAGCGCCTCGTGGGGCGGCGCATGGACGACCCGATGGTCAAGCGGGACATGGATTTGGTCCCCTACAAGATCATCCCCGGCGACAACGGCGACGCCTGGACCGAGAGCCGCGGCAAGAAATACGCGCCCTCCCAGATCAGCGCCTTTATCCTGCAGAAGATGAAGGAAACCGCCGAAGCCTATCTCGGCGAGACGGTCACCCAGGCGGTGATCACGGTGCCGGCCTATTTCAACGACAGTCAGCGCCAGGCGACCAAGGACGCCGGGCGCATCGCCGGGCTCGAAGTCCTGCGCATCATCAACGAGCCGACCGCGGCCGCCCTCGCCTATGGCATGGAGCGAAAAGGGACCGGCACGATCGCGGTCTACGACCTCGGCGGCGGCACCTTCGACATATCGGTCCTGGAAATCGGCGACGGCGTGTTCGAGGTCAAATCGACCAACGGCGACACGTTTTTGGGCGGCGAAGACTTCGACAAGAAGATCATCGACTACCTCGCCGACGAGTTCAAAAAGGAGCAGGGCATCGACCTGCGCAACGACAAGCTCGCCTTGCAGCGCCTGAAAGAGGCCGCGGAGAAGGCCAAGATCGAGTTGTCGTCATCGGTGCAGACCGACGTCAACCTGCCGTTCATCACCGCCGACCAGAACGGCCCCAAGCACCTGACGATCAAGCTGAGCCGCGCCAAGCTCGAGCAGTTGGTCGACGATTTGATCCAGAAGACGATCGAGCCGTGCCGCGCGGCGCTGAAGGATGCCGGGCTCAAGGCCTCCGAGGTCGACGAGGTGATCCTGGTTGGCGGCATGACCCGGATGCCCAAGGTCTTCGACACCGTCAAGCAGATCTTCGGCAAGGAGCCCAACCGCGGCGTCAACCCCGACGAGGTCGTCGCCATCGGCGCGGCGATCCAGGCCGGGGTGCTGCAGGGCGAGGTCAAGGACGTCCTCCTCCTGGACGTGACGCCGCTGTCCTTGGGCATCGAGACATTGGGCGGTGTCTTCACCCGCCTCATCGACCGCAACACGACGATCCCGACCAAGAAGAGCCAGACCTTCTCGACCGCCGAGGACCATCAGACCGCGGTCACCATCCGGGTGTTCCAGGGCGAGCGCGAGATGGCGTCCGATAACAAGCTGTTGGGTCAGTTCGATCTGGTCGGCATCCCGGCGGCGGCGCGCGGCATGCCGCAGATCGAGGTCACCTTCGACATCGACGCCAACGGCATCGTCAACGTCTCGGCCAAGGACAAGGCGACAGCCAAGGAGCAGCAGATCCGCATCCAGGCCTCGGGCGGGTTGTCGGAAGGCGACATCGACAAGATGGTCAAGGACGCCGAGGCCCACGCCGCCGACGACAAGAAGCTGCGCGAACTGGTCGAGGCGCGCAACCATGCCGACGGGCTGATCCACACCACCGAGCGCACCGTGACCGAGGCCGGCGACAAGGTCTCCGCCGAGGATCGCGAGGCGGTGCAGAGTGCGGTCCAGGCCCTGAAGGACGTCATGCCCGGCGAGGATGCCGAAGCGATCACGGCGAAGACCGAGGCCCTGACGCAGGTCGCGATGAAAATCGGCGAGGCGCTCTACAAGGCGCAGCCGGGGCCGGGCGACGCCGCGGGTGGGCCAGGACCGGGCGGCGGCGATCATCCCGGGGGCGGTCCGGGCGGCGCTCCCGGGGGCGCTCATCACGGCGACAAGGTCGTTGACGCCGATTTCGAGGAAGTCGACGATCAGAAAAAGCGGGGCTCCGCTTAACCGCGAGGCAATGGCTGCTCGCGGGCTGCGGCCCGCGGCAGCCTCCTTCCAACTGACCTGATGCCGGGCATTCCTCGACAATGGCAAAGCAGGATTTCTACGACATCCTCGGCGTGGCCAAATCGGCCGACGCGGAAGAGTTGAAACGAGCCTATCGCAAGCTCGCGATGCAGTGGCACCCGGACCGCAACCCGGACGACAAATCCGCCGAGCACAAGTTCAAGGACATCAGCGAGGCCTATGACGTCCTGAAGGACGACCAGAAGCGGGCCGCCTATGACCGATTCGGCCACGCGGCATTTGAGAACGGCAGCCGCGGCCCCGGCGACGGCGGGATGGGCGGAGGGTTCTCCGGCGGCTTTGCCGATATTTTCGAAGAGATGTTCGGCGCGATGGGGGCCGGCCGGCGCACCCAGAGCGGGCCCGCCCGCGGCAGCGACCTGCGCTACAACATCGAGGTCTCGCTCGAAGACGCATTTCGCGGCAAGCAGACGACGATCCGCGTCGCCACCTTCGCCCATTGCGATACCTGCAAGGGCAGCGGCGCCGAGCCGGGCTCGCGCCCGGTGTCGTGCCGGACCTGCCAGGGCCACGGCAGGGTTCGCGCGCAACAGGGTTTTTTCACGATCGAGCGCACCTGTCCGACCTGCCAGGGGTCGGGCCGAACCATCGAAAAGCCGTGCAAGGGCTGCGGCGGGCAGGGCCGCGTGCGGCGCGAGAAGACGCTGTCGGTCAACATCCCGGCGGGCGTCGAGGACGGTACCCGCATCCGCCTTGCCGGCGAGGGCGAAGTGGGGGTGCACGGCGCCGCGCCGGGCGACCTTTACATTTTCGTCAGCGTCGGCGCGCACCAGATCTTCCAGCGCGACGGCGCCAACATCTTCTGCCGGGTGCCGATCCCGTTCACCACCGTCGCGCTCGGCGGCACAATCGAGGTGCCGACGGTAGAGGGCAGCCGGACCCGCATCACGGTCCCGCCGGGGACCCAATCGGGGCACCAGTTCCGGCTGCGCGGCAAGGGGATGACGGTGCTGCGCTCGGCGGTGCGCGGCGACATGTACATCCAGGCGATCGTAGAGACCCCGGTCAATTTGACGAAACGCCAAGAGGAGCTGTTGCGCGAATTCGAAAAGGCCGGCGACAACGGCAAAACCAACCCCGAAAGCGAAGGCTTCTTCGCCCGGGTCAAGGAATTCTTCGAGGATCTGCGGGAATAGCAGCCGCGCCGATCGGGCTCAGCACTTGATGTAAGTGCAAACTGACGCGCCGGATAGGATCGGCCCGGTGACCAGCGACAGCGCCTGGAAGAATTGATAGAGCGACCGGGTCCTGGCGTTCGCGACAAAGATGATGTCCTTGTCGCGCACCGGAAAGCGCTGGGCGAGATGGTAGGACTTGACCTCGCTGAGGTCGAGCCGGTAGACGATCGGCGAGAAGCCGCCCGGTGCTGCGCCGGCAAGCGGCTGGCCGAGCGCCCGGACCACCGCGGCCGGCTCGTAGCGGAACAGGAACACCGCTTGCGGGTCGGCGCGATCGTCAAGCAGGCCGCCCGCCTTGGCCAACGCCTCGCTCAATGACAGCCGGTCGCTGTTGAAGGTGATCGCGGCATTCCTGCCGGTGGCGCCGAAGACGCTGAAGCTCTGCTGCCGCCGCACCAGGGTCAACACGTCTCCCGGCTCGGCGAAGATGTCCTGATCGGGCTCCGCGACCAGGGTGGCGAGCGGCACGGTGGCGGTGACGCCGCCGCGCGACAGCCGCACGAAGGTGTCGTGAGGCGGCGCCTTTGCCCCGCCCGCGGCGGCAATCACCTGCAGCAGGCGGTCGCCGCCGGGCGACAGCGGGACGCGTTTGCCGCCGATAACCTCGCCCGCCACCGAAACCGAATTGGCCGAGCTTTGTTTGGTGATCACCAGCGCCTGGGGATCGAGCGCCTTTGAGTGAAGCCGCTCCTCGATCGTGCGCTCTACCTCCGCGGGCGTCCGCCCGGCGACCGCGATGCGCCCGGCATAGGGAATGCTGATCACCCCGTCGCGGCCGACCTGCTGATCGGGGATGCGGGTCCCGGGACGGCCCGATTGCGTGGCCACCTCTAATAGCGCCTCGATCCGATCCGGGCGAGCGCCCTGCGCACCGCCGGCCTGACCCTGGCCGGGCGCGCTCCCGGCAGCGGCGCCGGCACCAGTGACGTTGTAGCCTGGTGTCGAGAGCGGTCCCGAGGCGGCGCCGGCCGGCGCGGTCGGCCTCTGCCC
>DATCQF010000524.1:0-9933 GCA_036569735.1 Allostellaceae bacterium
GCACAGCCCCGACCAATTGAAGATGGCGGCGATGCTGCCGGTCCACGACGTCAACCTCGCCTGCCAGGAGCTGCAGCGCTGCGTCACGGAGTACGGCGCGGTCGGCGCCTTCGTCAGGCCCAATTACGTCAACGGCCGCTATTGGCATTCCAATTACTGGGACCCGCTCTATTCGCTGCTGCAAGACCTCAATGTCCCGCTGTGCTTCCATGAGGGGACCGGCTCCTATTATTCGACGATCGAGCCGCGCTTTGGCGAAAACCGCTTCATGCGCCATGTCGCGAGCCACTCGACCGAGATGCAGCTCGCCCTCATCGCGCTGATGCTCTGCGGCATCCTGGAGTTCTATCCCCGGCTCAAGGTCGCCTTTCTCGAGGCGCAAAGCTGGTGGGTGCCCGGGCTTTTAGGGCGCATCGAATGGGATCTGCGCCAGCATCACGATTCGGACGCGCCCTATCTCAAGCTGTCGCCCCTGGAATACTGGCGGCGCAACTGCTTCTCGGCGATCGAGAGCGGCGAGCGCGAGGTCGGCTCGGTCGTCGAACTCCTGGGCGGCGCCGACAACATGTGCGTGTCGAGCGATTTTCCCCACTTCGACTCGAGTTTCCCCGAAGTCTCGAACCGGGTGCTGACCAACCCGAGCATCAACCGCGAGACCGCCGGCAAGATCCTCTCGGGCGGGGCCCGGCTCTACGGCTTTGGCGAAGATGATTTCGCCAAGGCCGCCGCCGCCGCAAAGCGCCACGACAACATCGCCGCCGGCCGGGCCTGACCAGCGGGCTTGCCCCTCACCCTCCCACACCTGACGGCGCGGGTCCCTCCCTCTCCCCGCCTGCGGGGAGAGGGTTGGGGTGAGGGGCCTCTCGGAGCAAACGAACCACTGGTGGGGGAAATCCGAGCATGAAATACGACCTCTTGATCCAGCATGGCGAAGTCGTCGATCCGGCGGCCGGGCTGAAGGGCCGGCTCGATGTCGGGGTCAGCGGCGGCAAGATCGTCGAGGTCGGGCCGTCGCTCCCGACCAACGAGGCGCGGCGCACGATCAGCGCGAAGGGGCTCCTGGTCACGCCGGGGCTCATCGACATCCACGCCCATGTCTTCGTCAACGCGCACGACATGGGCGGGCACACCGACCATTTCTGCAGTTCGACCGGGGTCACCGCGTTGTGCGACGCCGGCAGCACCGGCTCGGCGACCTTTGCCGGGCTGCGCCAAATCATCGACCACGAGGTGCGCACCCGCATCCGCGCCTTTGTCAATCTGTCGGCGATCGGCATCGTCGGCACCTCGCGCGGCGGCGAACTATCGCATTTCCCCTACGCCGACCCCGAGGGCTGCGCCCGCACGATCGCCGAGAACCCCGACCTGGCGATCGGCGTCAAGCTGAGATACGGGCCGGGGCTGGTGTGGGAATACACCACCGAGCCGGTCAAACTGGCGCGCCGCACGGCGAAGATGGCCGGGGTGCCGCTGATGATCCACATCACCGATTCGCCGATTCCACTGCCCGACATCCTCGCCGAGATGATCCCCGGCGACATCATCACCCACTGCTATCACGGCCGCGCCCACGGGATCATGGGCCAGGAGAAGCAGCTGGTGCTGAAGGAGGTCGTCGAGGCACAGCGCCACGGCATCATCTTCGACTGCGCCCACGGGCGGAACCATTTCAGCTTTACGATGATCGAGAAGGCGCTCGACCAGGGGTTTCTGCCGGACACGATCTCGACCGACCTCACGTTCACCAGCGCGACCAAGGGGCCGGTCTGGGATCTGACGACGACGATGTCGAAACTCCTGCATTTCGGGATGAAGCTCGACGACATCGTCGCGCGCGCCACATCGGCGCCGGCCAGGATCCTTGGCTACGCGGGCACGGTCGGGACCCTCAAGCCCGGCGCCAACGCCGACATCGCCCTCATCGAGCGGCGCAACGGCAATGTTGATCTTACGGACAGCGACGGCAACACGGTCACCGCCAGGGAACGCCTGATCACCCGGATGACGCTCAAGGACGGCCGCGTCTGGTACGAGCGCCCGGGGGAATGACACTACCGAGGCGAGCCCCTCACCCCAACCCTCTCCCCGCCTGCGGGGAGAGGGGGTCATCGGCGCGCTTTCTATCTCCCTCGCCCCGCTCGCGGGGAGAGGGTGCCGAGCTTGGCGAGGCGGGTGAGGGGCTGCCGCCCGCTAGGCTTTGCCAATGAACCGCTCTCCGACCCTCGACCGCATCCGCGCGGCCGGGGTGCTGCGGGTTGGCACCACCGGCGACTACACGCCGTTCAGCCTCATCCAGCCGGATGGCTCCTACCAGGGCGCCGATATCGACATGGCGCACGAGCTGGCCGGGCTGATCGGCGTGCGCGTCCGGTTCGTCGCCACCGTGTGGGTCGATCTGCTCGACGATTTTCTCGGCGACAAATTCGACATCGCGATGGGCGGGGTGACGGTCACCGCTGCGCGCGTCGAAAAAGCGTTTTTCTCGGTTCCGACGTTCGTCGACGGCAAGCGGCCCTTGTGCCGGCGCGAAGACCGCGAGCGGTTCACCTCGGTCGCCGCGATCGACTGGCCGGGGGTGCGGGTCGTCGCCAACCCGGGTTCGGCCAACGAAGCCTTCGCCCGCGCTAACTTCACGCGCGCCCTGGTGACGATCCACCACGACAACACAACCGTCTTCGAGGAGATCGTCGCCGGCCGCGCCGATGTCATGGTGACCGACGGGCTCGAAGCGGACCACCAGGCCGCGCTTCATCCGGAACTATGCGCGGTCCCGGTCGCGGCGCCCTTCACCCGGCTCGAAAAGGCCTACATGTTCGCCCGCGACCCGGCGCTCAAGGCGTTCATCGATGCATGGCTCGAAGCCGCGTTTGCGAGCGGGGCCTGGCAGCGTGCGCTGGCCAAGGCGCTAGACGGCGCGATGTCGGCTCACCTCAGCCCGTAAAAAGACCGCATGACCCCCGGCGCGACCCGCTTGTGGCCGGCCGCGCTCGCCGCGCTGTCCGGCAGCGCGATGGTCGGGGTCATGCCGCTGGTGGCGCGGCGGCTTTATGCCGACGGAATCGACGCGCCCTCGATGCTGTTCTGGCGCTACAGCCTGGCGCTGGTCGCGCTCGCGGTTGCGGCGAAGGCCGTGCATCTCGACCTGCTTCAGGCGTGGCGCGGTGGCGCCTGGCGCATCGCCCTCGTTGGAGCGACGCTCGGCGCGGCGCAGACCCTGTGCTTCTGGGAGAGCCTCAAGACCATCGAGACCAGCATCGCGGTCCTGCTGTTCTACACCTACCCGGCGGTGACGCTCGCGCTCGACCGGGTCTTTTTCGGGCAGAAGATCCGGCCGCTCGCGGTCTTGTGCATCGCCATCATCCTCGCCGGCGCTGGCCTCATTACCGGGCCGGGGCTGAGCGGCGGCACGATCGATCTGCACGGCCTCGCCTGGGCCCTTCCGGCGCCGTTGATCTACGCGCTCTACCTGGCGATCAATGCCCGGCTGTTGCGGCGCCATCCGCCGCTGGTCGGCGCCTTTGGGCTCTTTGCCGGGATGGCGGTGACCTTCGGGCTCGCCGCGGCGTTTGCCGGCCTCGACGTGCCGGCGAGCGGGACCGGCTGGCTGCTGCTCGTGTTTATCGCGCTCGGGCCGGGCGCCCTGACGATGACCCTCTTTTCGTACAGCGTGCCGCGCCTCGGGGCGAGCAGCTTCGCGATCCTCGCCAATGCCGAACTCGTCACCGTGGTGGTACTGGGCGTCCTGGTGCTCGGCGAGGAATTTACCCTCGGCAGCGCGATCGGCGGAGCGCTGATCGTCGCCGGCATCCTGACCCACGCGCTGTCGCGCCAGAAGGCGGCGCCGGCAGCCCCCACTCTCCCACGGCTTCGCCGCGGGTCCCTCCCTCCCCCGCCAGCAGGGGAGGGGCTTTCAGCGCAGTAGCGACTCCCTCCCCCGCAAGCGGGGGAGGGTTGGGGCGGGGGCGCTTAGCAGCAGGGCCCCTAAGCCGCCTCTTTCAGCAATCCGCGCAGCACGTATTGCAGGATGCCGCCGTGGCGGAAGTATTCAACTTCGTCGAGCGTGTCGATGCGGCAGATCACTTGCTCCTCGCGGGTGCCGCCGCCGACATCGTGGATCCGCAGGGTCAGCTCCATGCGCGGCTTCAGCCCGGCCTCGACACCAACGACGTCGAGCGTTTCGGCGCCGGTCAGCTTCAAGGTCTGGCGGCTGACACCGTCGCGGAACTGCAGCGGCAGCACCCCCATGCCGACCAGGTTGGAGCGGTGGATGCGCTCGAAGCTCTCGACGATGACCGCCTTGACCCCCAAGAGGAGGGTCCCCTTGGCGGCCCAGTCGCGCGACGAACCGGTGCCGTATTCCTTGCCGCCGAAGATCACCAGGGGCACGCCGCGTTTCTTGTATTCCATCGCGGCGTCGTAGATCGCCATCACCGTGCCGTCCGGCATCAATTTGGTCATGCCGCCTTCGACCCCGGGGACCATCTCGTTCCTGATGCGGATGTTGGCGAAGGTGCCGCGCATCATGACGTTGTGGTTGCCGCGCCGCGCGCCATAGGTATTGAACTCAGAGGGGCGCACCTGATAGCTGATCAGGTATTCGCCGGCCGGGCCGTCCGTTTTGATGCTGCCGGCCGGCGAAATGTGGTCGGTGGTGATGCTGTCGCCGAAGATCGCCAGTTCGCGCGCCCCGAAGACGTCGCTGACCGGCCCCGGCTCCCTCGGCATGTTCTCGAAATAGGGCGCGAGGGCCAGATAGGTCGAGGAGTCCTGAAAATCGTATGTCATGCCGCCGGCCGCCGGCACGGCGCGCCATTCCGGTGGCCCTTCGAACACATTGCCGTAGCGCTGCCGGAAGGCGTCGCGCTCGACCGCCATGTGGACCGTGTCGGCGACCTCGCGGTTACTCGGCCAGATGTCCCTGAGATAGACCGGCTTGCCGTCTGGGTCGTCGCCGAGCGGCTCGGTCACCAGATTGTGGCGGATCGAGCCGGCCAATGCATAGGCAACCACCAAGGGCGGCGAGGCGAGGTAGTTGGCGCGCACCTGGGCATGGATGCGGCCCTCGAAATTGCGGTTGCCCGAGAGGACCGCGCAGACCGCGAGGTCGCCTTCGTCGATCGCATCGGCGATCGGCTCGGGGAGCGGCCCCGAATTGCCGATGCAGGTGGTGCAGCCGTAGCCGACGAGGTCGAAGCCGAGCTTGTCGAGATACTCCTGCAACCTGGCCTTGGCGTAATAGTCGCTGACCACCTGGCTGCCCGGGGCGAGGCTCGTCTTGACCCAGGGCTTCACCTTGAGCCCACGCTCGACCGCCTTTTTGGCGACGAGGCCGGCCGCCAGCATGACGCTCGGGTTCGAGGTGTTGGTGCAACTGGTGATCGCGGCGATCACCACGTCGCCGTCGTGCAGGTCGTAATTGGCGCCGGCGACCTTGACCGAGCGCACCGCGGTGACCCCGGCGGCGAGCCGCGGCAGTTCGCTGTCGAAGGCCGCGGCGGCGCCCGACAGAGCCACCCGGTCCTGCGGCCGGCGGGGCCCGGCGAGCGAGGGTTCGACGGTGCCAAGATCAAGTTCGATCGTGTCGGTGAACACCGGGTCGGGCGTGTTGGCGTCGCGCCACAGCCCTTGCGCCTTGGCATAGGCCTCGACGAGCTTGACCCGCGCCGGTTCGCGCGCGGTGATCGTCAGATAGCGGATCGTCTCGGCGTCAATTGGGAAGAACCCGCAGGTGGCGCCGTATTCGGGCGCCATGTTGCCGATCGTCGCGCGGTCGGCGAGGGCGAGTTCGGCGATGCCCGGGCCAAAATACTCGACAAAGCGACCGACCACCCCGTGCCGGCGCAGCATCTGGGTGATCGTCAGTACGAGGTCGGTCGCCGTCGCCCCTTCGCGCAGCTTGCCGACGAGGCGCATGCCGACGACCTCGGGGATCAGCATCGAGATCGGCTGGCCGAGCATCGCCGCCTCTGCCTCGATGCCGCCGACCCCCCAGCCGAGCACCGACAGGCCGTTGATCATCGTCGTGTGGCTGTCGGTGCCAACGAGCGTGTCGGGATAGGCGATGGTCTTTCCGTCTTCCTCGGTGGTCCACACCACCTGGCCCAGATATTCCAGGTTGACCTGGTGGCAGATCCCGGTGCCCGGCGGTACGAGGCGGAAATTCTCGAAGGCCTGCTGGCCCCAGCGCAGAAAGCGATAGCGCTCGCTGTTGCGCTCGAACTCGATCTTGACGTTGGCGGCGAAGGATTGCGGGGTGCCGAAATTATCGATCTGCACCGAATGGTCGATCACCAGGTCGACCGGCGACAGCGGGTTGATCTTGTTGGGGTCGCCGCCGAGATCGACCATCGCCGCGCGCATCGCCGCGAGGTCGACGACCGCCGGGACGCCGGTCAGATCCTGCATCAGGACGCGCGCCGGGCGGAACGCGATCTCGCGCTCTGTGGTCTTGCCCGACAGCGATTGCCCGAGCGCCTTGATGTCGTCGATGGTGACCGTGCGCCCGTTCTCCAGCCGCACCAGGTTTTCGAGCAGCACCTTCAGTGAGAACGGCAGGCGCGAGACGTCGCCGAGCCCGGCCGCCTTCGCCGCCGCGTCGAGGCTGAAATAATCGTAGCGCTTGCCGTCGACATCGAGACTGCGGCGGGCCTTCAGGCTGTCGTGACCGATGACGCTCACGGGGAGTCTCCTCTGGAAATACAGGCTTTGCGCGAGGCGGCGGGCCGGTACGATACTCCGCCGGCCCGGTCACGCAAGTCGGGATACGCTCGCCGGCGCGCCCGCTTGGTCGAGTCGTGCCCGGCCGCGCCCGGTCAGGACCAGCCGGCCGTCGCCATCATAGCGTACGAGATCGTCGGCAACCGCGTCCTCCCACGCGCAATTGAGCGGGCAGGTGCTGCTCCAGGCATCGCGGATCTCGGCGTAGCGGCGCGGCCGGCGATCGACCCAGTCGAGGAACTGGATCATCAGGAACGTCGCTTCGCTTGCCATGGAAGCCCCTTTCGATCGCCTGGGATCAGCATCGTGCGTCCTTCGAGACGCGCCCCTCCGGGACGCTCCTCAGGATGACGTTCTTTCTTAATGCCATCATAAACTTACGTCATCCTGAGGAGGTGCGAAGCGCCGTCTCGAAGGACGCACCGCGGTAATGCAGCGATAAGGTATGACGAGCGACTACGTATGTCTAATATATGAGAAGACAATAACTCAGACGTTCAGCATATGGAACTGCGCCATCTCCGCTACTTCGTTGCGGTCGCCGAGGAGGGCCATGTCACCCGCGCGGCGGCCCGCCTCGGCATCCAGCAACCGCCGCTCAGCCAGCAGATCCGCGCGCTCGAAGCCGAGCTTCAGGTCCAGCTGTTCCGGCGCAAGCCGAAGGGGGTCGAGCTGACCCAGGCCGGGGAGGCGCTGTTTACCGAAGCGCGGGCGATTCTCCAGCAGGTCGAGCATGCGGTCACCGCGGTGCGCCGCACCGCGCGCGGCGAAGCCGGGCGGATCGGGCTCGGGTTCACCAGTTCGGCGTCGTTTCATCCGTTTGTGCCGCAGGCGATCCGGGAATATCGCGAAGCCCACAAGCTGGTCCGGCTGACCCTCGAAGAGAGCGGCACCGGCGAACTGGTCGCGGCGCTCATCGACGAGCGGCTCGATGCCGCCTTCGTCCGCTCGCCGATTGGCGTGAGTGGGGGCGGGCCCGCCGACGGGATTGCAATCCATTC
Source organism: Allostellaceae bacterium (assembly GCA_036569735.1). GTDB lineage: Bacteria > Pseudomonadota > Alphaproteobacteria > ATCC43930 > CGMCC-115725 > DATARH01. The sequence continues at coordinate 7,719 of DATCQF010000524.1, forward strand.
GGTGCTCGACGAGGCAATGGTGGCGGCGCTTCCCGCAGGGCATGCACTGGCCGCCGGGTCTGCCGCAAAGCCCTTGGGCCTGGCGGAGCTGGCGGCGGAAACCTTCATCCTCTACCGGCGTCCGCTCGGGCCCGGGCTCTACGACGCGATCATCGCGGCCTGCCAGCGCGCCGGGTACAGCCCCAATATCGGTCAGGAGGCGCCGCGCATGCTGGCGACCTTGAGCCTTGTCGCCGCCGGGCTCGGCGTCACCCTGGTGCCGCAATCGATGCGCCGGCTGCGGGTGCATGGGGTCGCGTACCGCCCGCTCGACAGCGCCGCGGGCCTCGCCGCGCCGCTCAACCTGGCCTATCGCCGCGGCGAAAGCTCGGCCGCCGCGCGGCGCTTCATCGCGCTGGTGCGGCGCACCGCAGTATGATCTCTCGGAAATTGCGGTATTGTCGGAGCAGCCGACCATACCGAGATTTGATACGCCAATACCCGGCGTTCCTCAGGCAGACAGACCCGCAGGATGGCAATTTCGTCCTGGATACGCTCGACATCGTGAAACGGCTCAAGGAGGCGGGCTTCAACGACGCCCAGGCCGAGGCGGTCACCACGGTTTTCCGTGATGTCCGCACCGCCGATCTCGCCAATCTTGCGACGAAGACAGACATTGAAATTCTGCGCCGCGATTTGACCATCCGCCTGGGCGGCATGATCGTTGTCGCGACCGGTGTTCTGCTCGCGGCAAAGTTCTTCGGATAGTCGCAACTCGCAACGGTTTCGGTTCGGCGTGTGTTTGACAGCGCGGGCGGGCGATCCCACATGATCCCATGCCAGACGGTCGGATGGCCGCTCTTCGCCCGGGCCACGCGGCTTTGGCGAGGGGAGGAAAGTCCGGGCTCCACGGAGGCACGGTGCCGGGTAACGCCCGGCGGGGGCGACCCCAGGGAAAGTGCCACAGAAAACATACCGCCGAGCCCATGAGGCCCTTCGTGGTATGGCATGGGCGGCAAGGGTGAAATGGTGCGGTAAGAGCGCACCGCGCCGCCGGCAACGGCGGTGGCAGGGAAAACCCCACCGGGAGCAAGACCAAGTAGGAGCGGCAGGCAGATTCGGCATTGCCGGGGCTGCCGGGCGGGCCTTTCGCGCCGCCGCTCGGGTCGGTCGCGTGAGGCGTTCGGCGACGAACGTCCCAGATGAATGGCCATCCCCGATTCCCGCGGCTTGCCCGATGGGCAGGAGGGCGGGGCGGGACAGAACCCGGCTTACAGACCGTCTGGCGCCTTGTCCACTGCGATGCGCGTTTTCCCCACATTTTGTGCTTGCTTCGGCTCTCGGATACTACTAATACCGAAGCACGCTATATCCCCGCGCATCGGAAAGGGAGGAGCGCGGCATGGCTTTTTATTCCTCGCCAAAGGACGCGGCGCCCGAACTCCACATAGAACGAAATAAGAACACTAGTTCGCGCGCCCGGTCACGAGTCTGTGCTGTAGACTACATGCTGTGGATGAATTGCTCCCTGGGCGAACATTTGGGAATGAAGCTTTTTATTCAAAAAAAATGTTGCGTCCCAGGTTTTCCCATGATATCCCATATCTACCCATGGGCGAGCACCATCGTTCTGGGGGGAACTAGATGGTGCTACCGGGCCCGCCCTTTGCCGGACGTCTATGGGGGAGCGTTGGGGGAAGCAAGTGGAACTGTTTCTTTCCACTTATGTGAACAAGGTCGACCGCAAGGGGCGAGTTTCAGTGCCGGCGACCTTTCGCTCCACCCTCTTTCTTCATCGTCAACCAAACCTGGTGATTGCGTTTCCCTCGGTGAGGCTCCCGGCGCTCGAATGCACCGGCAGCGACCGAATGGCCGAGATGCAGGAGCGCATCGAAACTCTCGAACAATTCTCCGAAGAATACGAGAATCTGTCGCTGCTCTTCGCCGACGCGCATCCGTTGGCGATGGATGGAGAGGGCCGCGTCATCCTGCCGGAACAGCTCAAGGAACATGCGCACATTGCCGACGACGTTGCGTTTGTCGGGCTCGGCGCGATGTTTCAGCTGTGGGATCCGGCAGGTTACCGGGAGCATAGCGCCGCGGTGCGCGAGCGCTCGCGCCGCCAGGGCACCACCCTGCCGCCCCGCGCCGGCCCGGCGCGGAGGCCAACATGACGAGCCGGGTGGCATGAAACGGGCGCGGTCACGGCCGCCCGGCGATTCGCGCCGCCGGCTAA
>DATCQF010000525.1:0-1533 GCA_036569735.1 Allostellaceae bacterium
GCTCGATGGGGCTCGAGGTCGTCGATTAGCAAGAGCTGGCAAGCAAAAAGGGAGTTACGAGAATGGCCAAGCAGGGCAAGCGGCTGGCGAAGGCATACGAGGGCATCGTTCCCGACGCGGCGCCGCTGAAGATCGATGACGCGGTCAAAGAGATCAAATCGCGCGCCTCGGCCAAATTCGACGAAACCGTCGAGATCGCGATGAACCTCAATCTCGATCCCCGGAAGCCGGACCAGAATTTGCGCGGCACGGTGATGTTGCCGCACGGGACGGGGAAGACCGTGCGCGTCGCGGTGTTCGCTCGCGGCGACCGCGCCAAGGAGGCCGAAGCCGCCGGCGCCGATGTCGTGGGAGCCGAGGACCTCGCCGAGAAGATCCAGGCCGGCGAGATCAACTTCGACCGCGCCATCGCCACCCCGGACATGATGTCGGTTGTCGGCCGGCTGGGTAAGATCCTGGGCCCGCGCGGTCTCATGCCAAACCCGCGGCTCGGCACCGTGACGCAGAACGTCACCGAGGCAGTCCAGGCGGCAAAAGGCGGCCAGGTCGAGTTCCGCGCCGAAAAGGCCGGCATCGTCCATGCCGGGGTCGGCAAAGCGAGCTTTACGGACGACGCGCTCGTCGATAATGTGCGCGCCTTTGTCGGCGCGATCACCCGGGGCAAGCCGACCGGGGTCAAGGGCACCTACATCAAGCGGGTCAGCCTCAGCTCGACGATGGGGCCGGCGGTCAAGGTCGAACTCGCCGGCCTCGCCGAGGAGACGAGAGCGTAATCCGGCCGGATAATTCCGGGCCGGCGTCGGTGCGGCAACCGATCGCCGGAGCGTGGCGGCGCGCCAACGCGGGCAGGCCGACGAATTTGGCGCCGACCGGTTAGAGGCCGGCGAGTTTGGAGTGAAGTGTGGACCGAGCGCAAAAGCAGCACCTGACCCAGACCCTGCATCGGGATTTGTCCGACACGGTGTGCGTCGTGATCACCCACCAGACCGGGCTGTCGGTCGCCGAGGTGACCCAGCTGCGGCGCCAGATGCGCAGCGCCGGCGCGAACTATCGGGTGACCAAGAACCGCCTGGTAAAGCGCGCCCTCGAGGGGACGCCGTTTGCCGCGCTGGCGCCCCTGTTCACCGGGCCGACGGCGATCGCCTTCTCGCGCGATCCCGTCGCGGCGGCGAAGGCCGCGGTCGAATATGCCAACCGCAACACCAAGCTAACGATCGTCGGGGGCGGCCTCTCGGGCCAGGCGCTGGACGTAGCCGGGGTGAGGGCGCTGGCGACGCTGCCCTCGCTCGACGAATTGCGCAGCAGGATCATCGGGCTCCTCAACGCGCCGGCAACCAAGCTCGCGATGCTGTTGCAGACGCCCGGCAGCCAGCTCGCCCGGGTGCTTGCCGCCCATGCCGAGGAGGGTGGGGCCGGAAAGGACAAGGCCGCGGAAGGTGCGGCCGAAGCCGCGCCGGCTGGCGCCGAACCGGCTGCGGCTGAAGCCGCACCGGCTGAAGCCGCACCGGCTGAAGCCGCACCGGCTGAAGCCGC
>DATCQF010000526.1:0-4490 GCA_036569735.1 Allostellaceae bacterium
CGTTTTATCGCCGTGCTGTGACTACCTGAATACGATCATATACAAGTTGAGCCGATCGATGGGCTAGCGCGCCGTTTTTGAAAGCTGGTCCCATCAGCGCCCGAATATCGGGCTTTTCGACTATCCGCGCCGCTGCGCCGCGGGTAGTTTCTCAATCGGCCCAGGCGCTCTCGAGGCAATGTCGATGGAAGCATGGTTTCACTGCGAGAACCCGTACCCGTTCGTGCCCGACGCGGTGCTCGACGGTGCCGATTCGGTGCGCGCGAGCCTGCCCAACCGCTATTGCGACCCCGAGGTGGCCGCCCGGCTGTTCGAGGAGACCCTCGACGAGTACCTGCTGTGCGACGAGCTCGGCCTCAACATCACGTCGAGCGAGCATCACGCCGGGATCAACTGCCTCTACGGGGCAAGCCCGGTCGTGCTCGGCATCGTCGCGCGCCAGACCAAGAAGATTCGGCTCCTCAGCATGGGGACGCTGGTCACGGTGCGCAACGACCCGGTACGCATCGCCGAGGAATATGCCACCGCCGACGTCATCTCGCGCGGCCGGCTGGAGATCGGCTTTGTCAAATCGGGCGGCACCGAGATGGCCTCGGGCAACGCCAACCCGATCGGCATCCGCGAGCGTTTCTGGGAGGCGATCGATCTGGTCGGGAAGACGCTGACCACGCACGACGGCCCGTTCAGCTGGGAGGGCAAGCACTTCACCCATCGCCACGTCAACATCTGGCCACGGCCCTATCAGCAGCCCCATCCGCCGATGTGGGCGGCGACCTCCGATCCCCTCGACACCGCCGAATTGGGCCGGCGCGGCATGGTCAACATCATGGTGATGCGCGGGGTCGACGTCACCCGGCGGGCATGGGGCGCCTATCGCGAGGCGCGCGCCGAGGCCGGCCTCGCGAAGCCGGCGACCGACCGCTTCGGCTATTCCGCCTTTGTCTATGTCGGCGACACCGACGAGGAGGCGGTCCGGGTCGGCAGCAAGCTTCTGTGGTTCGTCAACACCAGCATGAAATCGGCGCCGCAATACGCCAAGTTCCTGCCCGGCACGACGCCGCCCGAGCTGGCGCCGCAGCTCTACCGCAACCCGAATTCGGGCGGCAGCCTCGGCCGGCCGGGGCGCAACTCGCCGCTCAACCGCCCCGGGGTCACCGCCGAGATGGCGATGGCCGGCGGCCGCATGTATGCCGGCAACCCCGACACCGTCTACCGCCAGATCATGGATTTCTACGACAAGGTCGGCGGGTTCGGCCACCTGATCATGGTCGGCAAGACCGGCCATATCACCCACGACGAGGCGGTCAAGAACATCACGATGTTTTCGAAGGAAGTGCTGCCCCGCCTGCGCGAGGTGAAGCCGGTCGTCGTCGAATAGCGACCCGGCGCCGACGCCGCCTTAGTTCGAGGAGGGCGCCGGCGTGTCGTAGGTCATCCGGGTGACCGGCGGCAGGTGATCGACGACCTTCTGGGTGATCAGAAAGGTCACGTCGAGCGTCGCCAGGCCGATCGCGACGATGACGAGCAACACATTGAGATCGGCCACCACGCGGTCGATGCGGCGCAGCATATCTCTGATCGGAATGCGGTTCAGTCGCGATAGGCGCTTGATCATTTCTGCGGCTCCCTTATCGGCTCTAATGATATAGGCCGATGCTGCAGCGCAGCAATTGCCGCAGAGACAAGTCAGCTATGCATACCTTTTTCGCATGCCGGGCCCGACTTGTTGCCGTCATTTCGCGGCCAGCGCCGCCTCGCGCTCGGCGGCCTGCTGCTGGCGCGCCCACATCGTGGCATAGACGCCGCCGCGGGTGAGCAGGTCGCGGTGATCGCCGCGCTCGACGATTGAGCCGCCATCGAGCACCAGGATCTGATCGGCATCGACAACGGTCGACAGGCGGTGCGCGATAACCAGCGTCGTGCGGTCGGTGGAGACCTCGGCGAGGCTCGCCTGGATCTCGCGTTCGGTCTTGGTGTCGAGCGCCGAGGTCGCTTCGTCGAAGATCAGGATCCTGGGCGCCTTCAAGACGACCCGAGCGATCGCGACGCGCTGCTTCTCGCCGCCCGACAATTTGAGGCCGCGCTCACCGACCATCGTCTCGTACCCGTCGGGCAGCGCGGCGACAAAATCGTGGATCCGCGCGAGCCGGGCGGCTTCCTCGATATCGGCCTGACCGGCGCCGGGACGGCCATAGGCGATGTTGTAGAAGATCGTGTCGTTGAACAAGACGGTGTCCTGCGGCACGACGCCGATCGACCGCCTGAGGCTGTCCTGGGTGATGTCCCGGATGTCCTGGCCGTCGATCTCGATCGCGCCCCGGTCGACGTCGTAGAAGCGGAACAACAGCCGGGCGATCGTCGATTTCCCGGCGCCGCTCGGTCCGACGATCGCGAGCGTCGCGCCGGGCGGCACCACGAAATCGACATCCTGGAGGATCGCGCGCCTGACATCGTAGCGGAAGTCGACATGGCGGAAGGCGACCGCGCCATGGCGGACAAGAAGGGACGGCGCCGCGGGCCGGTCCTCGATCTCGGGCGCGATCTTGAGGAGCGACATCATCTGCTCGAGATCGGTCAGCGACTGCTTGATGTTGCGGTACACCATGCCGAGGAAGTTGAGCGGCTGGTAGAGCTGCAGCAGGTAGGCGTTGACCAGCACGAAATCGCCGGCCGTCATCCGGCCCGCCGCGACCCCCTGCGCCGCGAGGATCATCACGCCGACGACGCCGGTGGCGATGATCGCGCCCTGGCCGACATTGAGCAGCGCCAGCGTCGTCTCGCTCTTGACCGCGGCGCGCTCATAGGCATGGAGCGCGCTGTCGTAGCGCTCCGCCTCGTGCGCCTCGTTGGCGAAATACTTGACGGTCTCGTAATTCAACAGGCTGTCGATCGCCTTGGTGTTGGCTTCGCTGTTGCGCGTGTTCATCTCGCGGCGAAAGCGGATGCGCCAGTCGGTCACCACGAAGGTGAAGCCGATGTAGGTGACGATCGTCGCCAGGGTGATGGCGGCAAAAGCCCAGTTGTAGAGCCGCCAAAGGATCGCGCAGACGAGGACGATCTCGAACAGTGTCGGCACGACGTTGAACAGCATGAACGACAAGAGGAACTCGATCCCCGCGGTGCCGCGCTCGACGGCGCGCGCCAACCCGCCGGTGCGGCGCTCCAGGTGAAATCGCAAGGACAGCGCGTGGACATGGCGAAATGCCGAGAGCGCCACCTGGCGCACCGCGCGCTGGCCGACCTTGGCGAAGACGGCGTTGCGCAATTCGTTGAAGCCCTGCGACATGACCCGGGCGGCGCCGTAGGCGACAATCATCGCGATCGGCACGGCGATGATCCCGGGTTTTGGGACGGTAAGCGCGTCAACCGCGTATTTGTAGAAAAACGGGCTCGTGATGTTGACGAGCTTGCCGGCGGCCAGCAGTAGGAGCGCCAGTACGACGCGGGCCCGCAGCTCCAAGGAATCGCGCGGCCACAGATAGGGGCCGAGCCCCTTCAAGGCGCGCAACCCCTCGCGGAGCCGCTCATCCGGCTCGGGCAGGCCGGACACCGACGACCGGCCGACCATGCGCGGGCCGTGCGGGCTCATTGGGCGGGTCCCAAGGGCGGTTGCGGGCTCGCCACCACCGGGCTCGCTGCGGAAGCCAGGGGGCGCGGCAGACGCCAGCCGATCAGAAGCGCGCCGCCGACCAGCGCCGCCCCCAGAAGGAACGGGCTGCCGCGGCCGAGGGCGCCAAACAGCGATCCGGCGATCAGCGGCCCCAGCACCCGCGACAGGCTGCCGACCGCCTGCGCGACGCCCATGACTTCGCCCTGCTCGTCGACCCCGGCGCGGCGCGAAATGAGGCTGTTGAGCGAGGGCTGCACCCCGCCCATGCCGAGCGCCAGCGCGCTCAGCGCGACAAGCAGCAGCGGCAGGTCGCGGGCAAACGGCAGAACGATGAGGCCGAGGGCGATCAGCGCGAGCCCGCTCAGCATCAGCCGTTCCTCGCCGAAACGGCGGGTCAGCGGCCCGATCAAGCCGCCCTGCATCAGCGCCGACAATAGTCCGACATAAAAGAACACAAAGCCGGTCGAGCGCGGCCCCCAGCCGAATTGCGCGATCGCCCACCAGGCGAAAGTCGTCTCCATGCCCGAGAAGGCGAGAATGACCAGAAAGAACACCCAGAGGAGCCGCGCCAGCACCGGCCGGGTGAGCGTGTCGCGCGCCGCGGCGATCCGGCTGCGCGAAGCAATGGCGCGCCCCGCCGCGCGGCTTTCCGACAACCAGAAGACGACGCCGAGGCACGCGGCAAAGGACAGCCCGGCGGCAATGAGGCCCGGCGTTGCGAGATCGGCGGTGGCCACGTCATTACCCGCGATGATGCCGCCCAACACCGGTCCGATGATGAAGCCGAGCCCGAACGCCGCGCCGATCATGCCCATACCCTTGGCGCGCTTTTCGGGCGGCGTCACGTCGGCGATATAGGCTTGCGCCGCCGCGATATTGC
>DATCQF010000527.1:0-8166 GCA_036569735.1 Allostellaceae bacterium
GCTCTATCAGGCGGCCGGCATCCCGGCGATCATCTGCGGCCCCGGCTCGATCGACGTCGCGCACAAGCCCGACGAGTTCATCACCCGCGCCGAACTCGCCGCCGGCCAGCAATTCCTCAGCCGCCTCCTCGACTGGGCGACCACCGGCGGCGCATAGAAAAACGGGTGCTGCATTGAAGTCTCAGCGTCCTTCGAGACGCGTCCCGGCTTCGCCGCAACGCTCAGGATGAGGTTTTATTTTTGATGGAATTAAGAAAAAACCTCATCCTGAGGAGGTCGCGCAGCGGCCGTCTCGAAGGACGCAGCGCGCTGATCCAGCGCTCCCGCCGGTAGCTATTCCGCCGCCTGCGCCGGGGGGAGCTGCACCGAATTGGGGCCGTAGCGGTCGCGGAACGGCTGGGTGTCGATCTCCTCGAGCAGGATTTCGCGCGCCAGCACTTTTTTCTTCCATGCCGCCTGCTCCTCGATGCGGGCGTGGAATTCGGGCATGACCTCGCGCGCGAACAGTTCGAGGCTCTCGCAGATATGCTCGTGGGTGTTCTTGCCGGCCTGATTGAGGAGGATCACCGAATCGATGTGCGAGGTTTCGAACCGGCGCAGCTTGCGCCGCAGGGTCTCGGGCGAGCCAATCAGGCCCCCGGCCAGCGCGCGCTGCAGCGCCTCGGGGTTGGCCGCCTTCCACTTCTCGTATTCGTTCCACAGATTGACCGTGCCGGGCGCCGGGCGCTCGCGGTTGACGCTCTGCCCGTAGAAGCGCAGCGCGAACTGGAAGAACGGGATGCCGTCGGCCCGGCGGCGCGCCTCCTCGTCGGTTTCGGCGCACATGAAATAGCTGGTCAGCGCGAGGTTCGGGTTGGTGACGTAATCGGCGAGCTTTTCCTGGCGCTTGGTAAAGGCGTTGTAATAGGCGTGCACCCAGGCATTGGCCGCATCGGCCGAGAGGAACTGGAAGGCGAGCGCGCCGAAGCCGCGGCGCCCGGCCATCTCGATCGTGTCGAGCTGCGAGCAGGCGACCCATAGTGGCGGGTGCGGCTTCTGCACCGGCTTCGGCACGACGTTGCGCAGCGGCATGTCGAAATATTTGCCGTGATGCTCGCACCCGCCATCCTTGAACATCGGGATGATCGCCCGGATCGCCTCCTCCCAGATCGCCCGCTTTTCGGCGAACTCGACGCCGAACGGCTGCAATTCGGTGATGCTGGCAGATTCGCCGGTGCCGAACTCGACCCGGCCGTTGCTCACCAGGTCGAGCGCGGCGATGCGCTCGGCGCAGCGCGCCGGGTGCGTCGTCGTCAGTTGCATGATGCCGTGGCACAGGCGGATCTGCTTGGTACGTTGGCTCGCGGCGCCGAGAAACACCTCGGGAGCCGGCGAGTGCGAATACTCCTCGAGGAAATGATGCTCGACCTCCCAGGCGTAATCGTAGCCGAGCCGGTCGGCCAGCTCGACCTGGTCGAGCGCGTTGCGATAGAGCTCCAATTCGCCGCCGGGCAGCCACGGGCGCGGCAATTGCAGTTCGTAGAAGATGCCGAATTTCATCGCATGTCCTCCTGCGGCGCGGAATGATGCCGGGGCGCTTTGCGCATTACAATGGCGATGACCCGACGAGGGGGCGAGGGGATGGCCGAGGAGCAGCCCGGCGCCGCCGGAGAAAAACCCATACCGATCCCCGCTCCCGCCGAGGCGGGCGGCGTCACCTCCTATTGGCGCCAGACGCTGTGGGCGATGGTCGCCATTCAGTTCGTCCACACGATGGCGAATTCGATGCTGACCCCGATCATGCCGCTGTTCCTGCCCGAGCTCGGGGTCACCAGCGACAGCGCGATCGATCTGTGGGCCGGGATTCTGAGCGGCACGACCTCGTTTGTCGCCGCCTTTGCCTCGCCCTTGTGGGGCAGCCTCGCCGACCGCCACGGCCGCAAACTGATGCTGCTCAGGTCGAGCATCGCGATCGCCCTCTTTACCGCGCTGATGGGGGTCGCCGGCAATGTCTGGCAGTTCTTCGCGTTTCGCGCGCTGATGGGGGCCTTTGCCGGGTTTTCGAGCGCGGCGATCGCGCTGGTGGCGACCCAGGTGCCGGGAGGACGGCTCGGCTATTCCTTGGGCGTGCTCGCGACCGGGCAGCTGGTCGGTTCGCTGATCGGTCCGATGGTCGGCGGCATCCTCGCCGATGTGACCGGCAGCTACCGCATCCCGTTCTACATCACCGCGGCGATGATCCTCCTGTCGATGGCCCTCGTATGGTTCATCGTCCACGAGGATTTCGTGCGGCCGCAAAAGGGCGGCGCGGCGCGCTCGACCTTCACCAGCCTCGTCGCGCTGGTCAGCACCCCGGCGCTTCTCGCGCTCTTTTTCGTGCTGATGATGGCGCAGTTCGGGGTGCGCACGGTGCAGCCGGTGGTCACGCTCTATGTCAAGGAGATGGTCGGGATCCGCCCCGACATCGCCACCCTGGCCGGCATCGCCTTTTCGATCACCGGGCTCGCCAACGTCATCTCGGCGCCGTTTCTGGGAAACCGCAGCGACCGGATCGGCTATCGCCGGGTGTTGCTGATCTGCCTCGCGGGCGGCGTCTTGATGACCCTGCCGCAGGCCTTCACCCATAATTACTGGCTGTTCACCGCCGAGCGCTTCGGGGTGGGGCTCTTCATCGGCGGGCTGTTGCCGACCGCCAACGCACTGGTCGGGCGCCTCGTGGCGCGTTCCGACCGGGGCGCCGTCTACGGCATGACCTTCTCGGCGATGTTCATGGGCAACTCGCTGGGGCCGCTGATGGGCGGCGTCGTCGCCGCCTCGTTCGGCCTCAGCTGGGTTTTTCTACTGACCGCGGCGGTAATGGCGATGAACCTCGTCTGGGTCTATTACCGGGTACCGGAATTCCAGCCCGGTGGGGAACTGGAGCCAAGATGAGACGCTTTTGCAAATGCCGGCTTGCCGGGTTTCTCGTTCTCCTGGCTGTTGTTTCGCTCGGCGGCGCGGGGGCCCGGGCGCAACCCTGCTGCGGACCGATAACGGCCGAGGGCGAGCGGCTCACAGCATTTCTCGACGCGAGCGGGGTCGATCATTTGTGGCTCGCCGGGTGGCATGTCGATTGGCAAACCGGGGCCGCCAACCGTCCCGAACCGGGTGGCCCCGAAGCCAAGACGCATTGCAGCGCGTTTGTCGCCGCTGTCGCGGAGCGGCTGGGCGCCTATATCCTGAGGCCGCCCGAGCACCGGCAGAGCCTCCTCGCCAATGCGCAGATGGGCTGGCTCGGCCGCGACGGCGCGAGTTCCGGCTGGCAGCCGGTCGCAGGTGCGGCGGCGGCGCAGCAAATGGCCAATGCCGGGATGCTGGTTGTCGCCGCTTTCCAGAACCCGGACCCGCACAGGCCCGGCCATATCGCGGTGATCCGCCCGAGCCTCAGGACCGCGGCCGAACTAGCCCGGGAGGGACCACAGGAAACCCAGGCCGGCTCGACGAATGCGCTCAGCACGACGATTGCGACCGGATTTCGCCGCCATCGCGGAGCCTGGCAGCCGGACGGCGCCGGTGCGATCCGCTATTATGCGCATGCGGTCCTTTGGAACCGCATGGGCAATCCCGGGCAGCGCTAGGGAACATCGGCGCATGAGGACCCCCTCCCCCGTGGCGAACACCCCCTGGGGGCAGCCGCCCGATATCGTCGCCTTTACCGGTGCGGGGCTCTCGCGTGAATCCGGGTTCGCGCCGTTCGATGCGGGCGCCATGCCGGCGGGGCTGCGCCTCGAAGACGTCGTGACCCAAGAGGGCTTTGCCGGCGACCCGGCGCGGGTCCTCGATTTCTACAATCTGCGCCGGCGCCAGCTGTTGGAGGCAAAGCCCAATGCCGCGCATGACGGGCTTGCCGTGCTCGACGCCGTGCGCAAGCGCGAGATGCTGATCGTCACCCGCAACATCGACGATTTCCACGAGCGCGCCGGGTCGCAGGCGGTCGTCCACACGCACGGCGAACTCTTAAAGGCGCGCTGCATGATCTGCACCCGGGTGTCGGAGCGCTACGACGACATCACCGCCGCGTCGGACTGCCCGATCTGCGGCAACAAGGGGCATTTGCGCCCGCATGTCGTCTGGGTCGGCGAGGAGCCGCTCGGCATCGCGCGCGTCTACGAGGCGCTCGCGCAGTGCCGGCTCTTTCTGGCGATCGGCGTCGTCGGCGGCAGCGAACCGGCCCGGAGCTTCCTCGCCGCAGCCCGCCGCGCCGGCGCCCGCACGATCGAGTTCCCCGGCGCATCCAGCCGCGACCCCGCGCCCCTCCCCGAGCCGTTCGACGAATGCATCCCCGGCGTGCTCGCGGAAACCGTGTCGGATTATGTGAAGCGCTTGTTCAGCGCATCGTGAGCCGGCAATCCGATGGTCAGCGGACCGGAACCATCAGGTGTTCGTACGGTGTGTCCTTCCACATGACAAACGGGATCGCCGGATTAACCCCTTCTCCGGTCCGGTCATATCCCGGCAGCGACTTTACCCCGGGCCCCACGACCATGACATGCGGTCCGGTAATCGTCGCCTTTCCGCCGTGCGGTCTGGTGGCGAACGGGTCGGTGTTGCTGAAATCCCAGCCGCCCCGCAACATGTAGATGAAGCCGACTTTGTCGGGCGGCGGCGCTTTGGTGACATAGGCGTGCAGCCACTCCATCGCGTTCGGGTCGAGACACATCGGGTCATTCCCCGGTGAGCTTGGATCATCCGGCACGCAGGTCCACGTGCCGGTTCCCTTGCGCAGCACCTTCATGGTGCCGTCATCGCTCATCTCGGCGACGCTCGCATCGCGCGACACCGCCGCCGGTCCCGCCGTCATAGCGTTCGTAATCTTCGCCGCATCCGTTTTCGGCGCCGCCTGCGCAATGCCCGTCACCATCGCAACAGCCGCAATCGACAACGCCAGTCCAATGGCTGATTTCAACGTCCTCATCAGTCTTCCTCCAGTAAATGGCTCCACAAGCTTCGGCTAAACGTTCCTAAGCCGCCAGCTCCTCCCGCGCCTCGGCCCTGATCATCGCGGCGCCTTTTTCGGCGATCATGATTGTGGGGGCGTTGGTGTTGGTTGAGGTCATCGCGGGCATGATCGAGGCGTCGATGACGCGCAGGCCTTCGAGCCCGTGGACGCGGAGCTGGTCGTCGACGACGCTCATCGGGTGATTGCCCATCATGCAGCTGCAGCTCGCGTGGTAGACCGTCGAGCCGTTCGCCCGCGCGTAATCGAGTAGTTCGTCGTCGCTCTCGACGCCCGGGCCCGGCAGCTTCTCGGCGACCACGTATTTTGCCAGGGCGGGCGCCGCGAACACCCGGCGCAGAAACCTGAGCCCGCCGACCATCGCGCGGCGGTCGGTATCCTCGGCGAGGTAGCGCGGGTTGATCAGTGGCTGGTCGTGCGGGTCGGGCGAGCGCGCCAGCACATAGCCGCGCGACAGGGGGCGCATCTGCCACGGGCCGCCGGTGATGCCGGGCACGTCGTCGAGCTTCCTGATGAGGCCCGGCTTGTAGCTCGCCGGCGCGAAGACGCATTGCACGTCGGGTGTTGCAGACTCCTCCAGCACCTTGACGGAAGCGGCGACCAGGGACGCGCTGTAGGTCAGCATGCCGGTGCCCGTGGTCACGTAGCGCCACAGTTCGTTGGCGAACGAGAGCCCGCGGCCGCGCTCGTTCAAGGTTTCGATGCCGCGGACCTCGCACGACATGCGGGCGATGAAATGGTCCTGGAAGTTATGCCCGACGCCGGGAAGCGCGTGGTGCACCGCGATGCCGGCCTTTGCGAGATCGTCGGGCGCGCCGACGCCCGACAGTTGCAGGAGATGCGGCGAGCCGACCGCGCCGGCGGCGAGGATCACTTCGCGCGTCGCATCGGCGATCTCGACCGAGCCGCCGCGCGAATAGACGACCCCGTTGGCGCGCTTGCCGGTGAACGAGATGCGGTGGACCAGGGCGCCCGTCACGACCTCGAGGTTGGGGCGCTTCGAGGCCGGCTTCAGATAGGTTTGCGCGGCGCTGGCGCGGCGCCGGCCACCGCGGGTCTGCTGGCACCAGCCGATGCTGTCCCCGGTGCCGGGCGGCAGGTTGTTGACGTCGGCCCGGTATTGGACGCCGAGTTCTCCGGCGGCATCGATGATCGCCTGGCACACCGCCGGGCGCTCGGTCATGGGCGAAGTTGTCAGGAACCCGCCCTTCCCATGAATTTCAGCAGCTTCGCCCTGCCAGTTCTCGGCTTGCTTGAAGTACGGCAGCACGTCGTCCCAGCCCCAGCCGCGATTGCCGAGCTGTCCCCAATGGTCGAAATCCTCGGGCTGGCCGCGGATGTAGATGAGGCCGTTGATCGACGACGAGCCGCCCAAGACCCGGCCGCGCGGATAGGGGATCGCCCGGCCGCCCGTGCCGGGATCGGCCTCGGCCTTGAAATTCCAGGTCAGGGTCGGGTGGTCGAGCAGCTTCATGAAGCCGACCGGGATGTGGATGAGGGGGTTCCAGTCGCGCCCGCCCGCCTCGATCAGGATGACCCTTGTGCCGGGATCTTCGGTCAGCCGGTTGGCCAGGACGCAGCCCGCCGAACCCGCGCCGATGATGATGTAATCCGCTTGCATGTCTCTCTCCGCTCCATCCGAACGACCATCTCGGCGGAGGCCGGGACCCATTTGTCATCCATTCGAGCTTTGGAAGAATGGGTCCCGGCCTTCGCCTGATTACGCCGCCAGCTTCTGTCGTGCCGCGCTCTTGATCATCGCGGCGCCTTTCTCGGCGATCATGATGGTCGGCGCGTTGGTGTTGGTCGAGGTGACCGCCGGCATCACCGAGGCGTCGATGACGCGCAAGCCGTCGAGCCCGTGCACCCGGAGTTCGTCGTCGACCACCGCCATCGGGTCGCGGCCCATCTTGCAGGTGCAGGTCGCGTGAAACACGGTCGACCCGGTCTGCCGCAAATAATCCAAGAGCTCGTCGTCGCTCTGGACATTCTTGCCCGGCAGGATCTCGCCGACCAGATAGGGCGCCAGCGCCGGCGCGGCAAACAGCCGCCGCACCGCGCGCAACCCGGCGACCCCACAGCGCCGGTCGGTGTCCTCGGAGAGGTAGCGCGGGTTGATCGCCGGCGCGACATGCGGATCGGCCGCCTTCGCCTCGACATAGCCGCGCGACAACGGCCGCATCTGCCACATGCCGCCGGTCATCCCCGGCTTGTCGGCAAGCCGCCGGATCGGCCCCGGCGCAAAGCTGGCGTTGGCGAAGAGGATCTGCACGTCGGGGGTCGCCGACTCCTCCAGCACCTTGACCGAAGCCGCGACCAGGGAGGCGGCGTAGGTCAGGAGGCCGGTGCCGGCGAACACATAGCGCATCAATTCGCCGACAAACGGCAGACCGCGCGACTTTTCGTTGGCGGTGGCGATGCCGGTGACCTCGTTAACGACCCGGGCGAGGAAATGGTCCTGCAGGTTCTTGCCGACGCCGGGCAGGGCATGCGTAACGGGCACGCCGATCCGGCCGAGATGGTCGGGATCGCCGACCCCGGACAATTGCAGCACGTGCGGCGAGCCGATCGCGCCGCCGGCGAGGATCACCTCACGCGCGGCATCGGCGCGCTCGGCCTGGCCGTTGCGGGAGAACTCGACCCCGACTGCGCGCCTGCCGTCGAACAGCACGCGATGGACCAGGGCGTCGGTGACGATTTCGAGGTTCGGCCGCTTCATCGCCGGGCGCAGGTAGGTGCGCGCCGCGCTCTGCCGCCGCCGCCCGCGACGGGTCTGCTGCACCCAGCCGATATTGTCGCCGGCGCCCGGCGGCAGATGATTGACGTCCTCATGGTATTCGAGACCGGTCTGGGTCCCGGCCTCGATGATCTTTTGGCACAGCTCGGGCTTGTCGGAGGTCCGCGAGGTCAACAGCGGCCCGCCGGTGCCGTGGAAAGCATCGGCGCCGCCCTCCCAACCCTCGGCCACCTTGAAGTAGGGCAGCACATCGTCCCACGACCAGCCGCGGTTGCCGAGCTGGCCCCAATGATCGAAATCCTCGGGCTGCCCGCGGACATAGATCATCCCGTTGATCGACGACGAGCCGCCGAGCACGCGGCCGCGCGGATAGAGGATCGCGCGGCCGTTGACCCCGGGATCGGCTCGGCCTTGAACCCCCAGGTCAGGGTCGGGTGGTCGAGCAGCTTTACGT
>DATCQF010000528.1:0-6589 GCA_036569735.1 Allostellaceae bacterium
CCGCAATCAGCAGCAACAGCGCCAAGCCGATTGCCGGCAATACCCGTTTCAGAAGAGCGACACGCCGGCTGTGGCGATTGCCCATGGCGGCACTGGGCTTGGCGGTGCTGGTATTGGCCGCGCCGGCCTTGGCGGCGAAAATCCATGCCGCGGGGTTTCCCCCGGAGTTGGCCACCGCGCTCGCTCCCTCTCCGCTCTGTCGGCGCCGCTGCATGCGCAGCGCGGGTCCAGGGATGGCGAGCCTCATGCGACGCCGGCGCGCAGGCAATCGTGCAGGTGCAGGAATCCGGCCGGGCGCAGGCCGTCATCGACCACGAACAGCGCGGTGATCGCGAAGCGGTTCATCAGACCGAGCGCCTCGGCGGCCAGATGGCCGGCGGTGATGGTTTTCGGGTCGCGGTGCATGATCTCGCCGACGGTGCGCGCCAGGAGGCCGTCATCCATGTGCCGGCGCAAATCGCCGTCGGTGACGACGCCGACAAGCCGCCCGTCCGCGCCGCACACGCCGACGCAGCCAAAGCTCTTGGCCGTCATCACGAGGATCGCCTCCGACATCGGCGCGTCGGGCGCGACAAGCGGGACGTTGTTGCCGCGATGCATGATATCGCCGACCCGCAGCAACCGGCGGCCCAGCCTGCCGCCCGGATGAAACAGCTGGAAATCGACCGACGAAAACCCCTTTCGTTCGAGCAGCGCAATCGCCAGCGCATCGCCGAGCGCGATCATCATCGTCGTCGAGGTGGTTGGGGCCAGCCCCATCGTGCAGGCTTCGGCGGCAGGCGGCAGCGCCAGCACGACATCGGCCGCCTCGGCCAGGGTCGAGCCGCGCCCGCCGGTGATCGCGACGAGCGGGATCTTGAACCGCCGCGAATACGCGATGATGTCGTCCAATTCGCCGCTCTCGCCGGAATTCGACAGGGCGAGGATCGCGTCGTCGACGCCGATCATCCCGAGATCGCCGTGGCTGGCCTCGGCCGCGTGAACAAATTGCGCCGGGGTGCCGGTCGAAGCGAGGGTGGAGGCGATCTTGCGGGCGACGTGCCCGCTCTTGCCGATCCCGGTGACGATCAGCCGCCCGCGCGCCGCCGCGCATAGATCGAGCGCGACCCCAAAGGCGGATTCGAGGGTCTGGGAGAGCTGTTCGAGACCATCGATCTCGGCCCGAATGACCCGGCGGGCGACCGCAAGATCGTGCACCAGATCAGTGGCCTGAGGGCCGCCGGCAAGGCTCTTCAACGCGTTGTTGAGCGCGGTCGCAATGGCTTTTTCCCCCAAAACAGCTCCCCCGTTAATGTCGCGTTCCCGGGCCGTCCCCCGCATCGCCCCCGGGTGCGTGCGCGCAACGACGTCGCACTGGCGCTCCAATGGGGCGCTAATGCGCGAAGATGTCTTGCTCCGCCCAGCCCTCCAGATCAAGCAAGGCGCGCGCCGGGAGGAAATCAAAGCAGCGGCGCGCCAGTTCGGTGCGATGTTCGCGCGCCAGCATCACGTCGAGCCGCGCGCGCAGCGCGTGCAGGTGGAGGACGTCGGAGGCGGCATAGCGCAGCTGCTCGTCGGTCAGCGACGACGCGCCCCAATCCGAGCTCTGCTGCTCTTTTTTCAAATCGACGCCGAGGAGATCCTTGCACAGATCCCGAAGGCCGTGCCGGTCGCTGAAGGTACGCACCAGCCGCGAGGCGATCTTGGTGCAATAAAGCGGCCCGGGCATCACCCCGAGATAGCGGTAAAGCATCGCGATATCGAACCGGGCGAAATGAAACAGCTTGACCACCGCGGGATCGGCCAAGAGGCGCTTCAGGTTCGGTGCGTCGTAGCAGCCGGCGGCGAACTGGACGAGGTGGGCGTCCCCATCGCCGCGCGAGAGCTGGATGAGGCACAGCCGGTCGCGGTGCGGGTGGAGCCCCATCGTCTCGGTGTCGACCGCGACCGCGTCGCCGAACAACAGCCCCTCCGGCAGGTCGCCCTGGTGCAGCTGATGGCTCACGCCGCGCCGCCCGGCGTCGCGCCGCCGGCGACGCGTGCTGGATGCAGGCCGCGCTCAACGCCGTCTCGCCGAACCGCTGATTTTGATTTCATAAAACGCTCTGATCCGGCCCTCGAAGACCCTGAGAATATCTACCCAAGCGGGCGGCGCGTCAATTCGACGAGGCTCGGCTGTTTGCTCGATGCGCGCATCGGCGCGGTCAGGACGCTCGCGATTTCACAGCTGATCGAGGCTCCAGGCACCGCCCCCCGCGACGAACAAGTAGAGGAATGTGAAACGATAGAGGATACCCAGATTGCCGCCACTGGCCAGCGGGAAAAACTCCGGTGCACATTTACCATAAAGTACGCGACCGCCATTTCCCCGAAGAGGATGAATGCTACCGGGCGTGTGAACAGGCCAAGAATGATCAGCGTGCTGCCGACTGTCTCCAAGTTAGCCGCCAGTCCCGGATTCAGGCTGAACAGGCTATAGGCCGCGTGGTTTGGCGTCGGCGGGAAATTGAAAAACTTGTTGAGGCCATGCTGCAGATAGAGCAGCCCGACGACGATCCGCAGGATGCTCAACATACGCGGCTCCCAGGTCAGCCGCAGCATCGCCCAATCGAACACCGATCATCGTCCCGCAAGAATTGGCGCCGCGCGGCTCTGATGGCTGCCCGGACAATTCTAGCTTAGCCGCCCGGCGGGGTCTGCGATTATTCGGTTTGGTCACGAAAGCGTGTTGTCGCCGCGCGGGCCAGCGGCCGATCTCTCGCGATTGGTGCGCCCGAGTGGAGTCGAACCACCACTCCTTTCGGAACACGGACCTGAACCGTGCGCGTCTGCCAATTCCGCCACGGGCGCCCGTGGATTCGGCCGGGGATTTAGCCGGCGATTGGGTCGGCGGGAGATAAGCCGACCCTGTCCTATTGTCAACGACGACGGCATCGGACGACGGCATGGGTGATTGCCCCCCCGGCCTCACGGCTGTGCAAAGCCGCCGGTCTGGCGCAGCGCCTCGGCGAGCGCGATCGCGCCGGCGAGCGCGACATTGAGCGAGCGGGCGCCGGGAGCCAGCGGGATGACCAGCCGGGCGAACGCCGCGCGATGCACGCAGTCCGGAACCCCGGCGCTTTCGCGGCCCAGGAGCAGCGTATCGCCGGCCGCGAACTCAAAGCCATGCAGCGGGACGGTCCCGCTGGTCGTCAGCAGAATGAGGCGGGAGCCCCGGTCGCGCCCGGCCACGAACGCGCTCCACGAGGCATGGCGACGAACCCTCGCCCATGCGGCATAATCGAGCGCGGCGCGGCGCAGCCGCCGGTCGCCCAACAGGAACCCGAAGGGCTCGATGAGATCGACCTCGACCGCAAGGCAGGCGGCCAGACGCAACAGCGCCCCGGTGTTCTGTGGGATATCGGGCTGGTAGAGTGCGAGGCGCAAATCGTTTTTTCCCGGGTAGGCTTGCACACGATACCGGCGGCAATATAGGAACGCGCATTGGGCTGGCTTTGCTGCCGTTTTATGCGGCAGTCTGTCGCATAGTTCGGCTTCTTCAAGCGTATAGCTTGCCGCGGCGGCGGCCTCCACGGATGGTCGGCAGCGGATTGAGGTTCTGAATGGCCGATACGGCACAGGCGCACGTTACTCCAGGCCATGGCGTGGGCGATCCCCTGGGCGATGACGGCGGCTCGCGGCGCGATTTCCTGCTGCTGAGCGCCGGTGCGCTCGGCGGCATCGGCGCGGCGATTGCGGTCTGGCCGTTCATCGACAGCCTGAACCCGGCGCGCGATACGCTGGCGCTGTCGACGACCGAGGTCGATCTGGCGCCGGTGCAGGTTGGCCAGCGGCTAACCGTCGCGTGGCGCGGCAAGCCTGTCTTCATCAACCACCGCCCGCCCGAGGAGATCAAGGCGGCGCAGGATGTCGACGTGGCGAGCCTGCGCGACCCGCAACCGGATTCCGCCCGGGTCAAAAAGCCGGAGTGGCTCGTCGTCGTCGGGGTGTGCACCCATCTCGGCTGCATCCCCTTGGGCAACAAGCCGGGTGACGACCGCGGCCCGTTTGGCGGCTGGTTCTGCCCGTGCCACGGTTCGGTCTACGATACCTCGGCGCGCATCCGGCAGGGTCCGGCGCCGCAAAACCTGTTCGTGCCGCCCTACGAATTCACCTCCGATACCGCCGTCAAGATCGGCTAGGAAGCGCCATGGCCGCATCCTCATCCGGCGCCCCAGCCAACACCCCTGGCAGCGCCCCCGCTACCGCCCCGGCCGGCGCCGTTGGCCGGCTGATCCGCTGGATCGACTACCGGCTGCCGTTCGTCGCGTTTATCGAGCACGAGCTGTACGAGTATCCGACCCCGCGCAACCTGAACTACTGGTGGAATTTCGGTTCGCTCGCCGGGATCGTCCTCGTCGTCATGATCGTCACGGGCGTGGTGCTCGCGATGCACTACACGCCGCATGCCGATTTGGCCTTCGATTCGGTCGAGCGCATCATGCGCGACGTCAATTATGGGTGGCTGCTGCGCTACATCCATATGAACGGCGCGTCGATGTTCTTTCTGATCGTCTATATCCACCTGTTCCGCGGGCTCTATTACGGCTCGTACAAATACCCGCGCGAGCTGTTATGGATTCTCGGCGTCGTCATCCTGGTGCTGATGATCGCCACGGCCTTCATGGGCTACGTCTTGCCGTGGGGCCAGATGAGCTACTGGGCGGCGACCGTCATCACCAACCTGTTCTCCGCGATCCCGGTCGTCGGCGACAAGATCGTGACCCTGCTGTGGGGCGGGTTCACGGTCGGCAACCCGACCCTCAACCGGTTCTTTTCGCTGCACTATCTCTTGCCCTTCGTGATCGTCGCGGTGGTCGGGCTGCACCTGATCGCGCTGCATCAGCACGGCTCCAACAACCCGCTCGGGATCGACCATCGCGGGCCGCAAGACACGATACCGTTCCACCCGTACTACACGATCAAGGACATGTTCGGGCTGTGCGTGTTTCTGCTCTTTTTCTCCATTTTCATATTTTATATCCCGAACATGTTGTCGAGCGCCGACAATTACATTCCGGCAAACCCGATGGTGACGCCCAACCACATCGTTCCGGAATGGTATCTGTTGCCCTACTACGCGATCCTGCGCTCGGTGCCGAACAAGCTGTTCGGCGTGATCCTGTCGTTCGGATCGATCCTCCTGTTGTTTCTGGTGCCGTGGCTCGATACCTCGCGGGTGCGCAGCGCCCGGTTTCGCCCGATCTACAAATGGGTGTACTGGCTGTTGCCGATCGACGTGCTGGCGCTCGGCTATGTCGGCGCCAACCCGCCGGCCGGCAGCGTGGTCGTGATCGGTCAGGTCGCGACCTTCTACTATTTCTTCCATTTCCTCATTCTGATGCCGCTGATCGGCAAGCTCGAGACGCCGCGGCCCCTGCCGATCAGCATCGGCGCCGCCGTCCTGACGGAAGGGCGCTGAGATGCCCAGACTCTCTTTCGCCACGCCGGCCTTTCCCGCGCTCGCGCCCGGATTCGCCCTGGGGCTCGCCCTCGCCCTTTTTGGCGGGGTTGCCGGCACCGCCCACGCCCAGGAGGAGGCGGCAACCGCGCCGCATGAAGAATGGTCGTTCAACGGCGTGTTCGGGACCTATGACCGGGCCGCGCTGCAACGCGGCTTCCAGGTCTACAAGGAGGTCTGCTCGTCCTGCCACGCGGTCAAGCACCTCTATTTCCGCGATCTCGCGGAGATCGGCTACAGCGAGGACGAGGTCAAGGGTATCGCAGCGCAGGTCCAGGTGACCGACGGACCCAACGATCAGGGCGAGATGTTCCAGCGCCCGGGCCGTCCGTCCGACCCGATCCCCCCGCCGTTCCCCAACGACCAGACGGCGCGCTCCGCCAATAACGGCGCCTTGCCGCCCGATTTGTCGCTGATTACCAAGGCGCGCGAGGGTGGCGCCGATTACGTCTATGGCATCCTGACCGGGTTCAAGGACGCACCGGCCGGGATGAAGATGAACCCGAACATGAATTACAACGAATATTTCGCCGGGCACCAGATCGCGATGCCGCCGCCGCTCAACCCGGACCAGATCAAATATGCCGACGAGACCAAGGCGAGCGTGCCGCAAATGGCCCACGACGTCGTCAGCTTTCTCAGCTGGGCGGCGGAGCCCACCCTCGAGGCGCGGCACCGCATGGGGTTCAAGGTGATCCTCTTCCTGATCGTCCTGACCGGCCTCCTCTACGCGGCCAAACGCAGGATCTGGTCGCGCATCCATTAGGGGGATGCGGGAAAAGAACTGCTTGCTCCTCGGCTTTGTTGGCGTAGAAATCTGCCGATTGCCAGAGGAGGAACGGCCATGGCGAAGGGCGCGCTGATCGCGGCGATGGATTTCTCGAATGTCGCCGCTGACGAGTTCAACGGCTGGTACGACACCGAGCACATCCCTGAGCGGCAGCGCGTGCCGGGGTTTCTCACCCTGCAGCGCTGGATCGGCGCGGACAACCCGAAGCAGTCGGTCGCGACCTACGATCTCGAGAACGTCGCGGTGCTGCAAAGCCCGGGCTACCGGGCGATCGGCGGCGACAACCTGTCGCCGTGGTCGAAGCGGGTGACGGCCAAGGT
>DATCQF010000529.1:0-4600 GCA_036569735.1 Allostellaceae bacterium
GTGTGCTGTGTTCGCGAGTTCTGCGTCCGCCAGGCAAAGCGCGCCGGCGACCCCTGATCAGGCACCGCCGGCTGGGTTTTGCCTGCGGTCAGCGCGTCAGATCCGGCCGTGGCAGTGCTTGAATTTCTTGCCTGAGCCGCACGGGCAGGTGGCGTTGCGCGGGGTTCCCGCCCAGGGTGAGCGTGGCGCCGAAAGCCGTTCGGCGGGCTGCTCGCCGGCGCGACCGCGCGCGCTGCCGTTGCCGCGCCGTGCCGGGCGCGCGGCCCGGCTGCGCGTCTCGCCGTTCGGGGCGCCAAAGGGGGCGCGCGCCTCGGCTTCCGCCATCGCCTCCTCGCGCTCCTGGAACTGCCCCTGGGCGGGCAGCGTCTCGCCAAAGGAAAATTCGGCGAAGGGCGGCGGCTCCGGCGGCGGATCGACGCGCAGTTCGACATGGCTCAAGACCGAGGTCACCTGCTGGCGCAGGTTGACCAGCATGCCCTCGAACAATTCGAACGCCTCGCGCTTGTACTCGTTGAGCGGATCGCGCTGCGCGTAGGCGCGCAGGTTGATCCCCTGGCGCAGGTGATCGAGCGACAGGAGGTGGTCCTTCCAGGTCTGGTCGAGGATCTGCAGAAGCAGGCTCTTTTCCGCCATGCGCATCAGATCGGTGCCGTAATTGGCGGTCTTCTCGGCCATCTTGCGGTCGGCCGCGGCGACGATCCGCTCCTCGATCGCGTCGCTGTCGATCCCCTCTTCCTTCGCCCAGTCCGCCAGCGGCAGATCGAGCGCCAACAGCCTGAGGCACTCGGCGTGCAGCGCGGCGATGTCCCACTGCTCGGGCAGCGAATTTTCCGGGATCGCCAGCGCGACCGCCTCTTCAACCGAATCGGTGCGCATTTCAGCGACCGTCGCGGCGACGTCGCGGGCATTCATGATCTCGCGGCGCTGTTCGTAGACGACCTTGCGCTGGTCGTTCATCACGTCGTCGTATTTCAGGAGCTGCTTCCTGATGTCGTAGTTGCGCGCCTCGACCTTCTGCTGTGCCTTCTCCAGCGCCTTGTTGACCCAGCGGTGGATGATCGCCTCGCCCTCCTTGAGGCCGAGCTTCTGCAACATCGAATCCATCCGCTCGGACCCGAAGATCCGCATCAGATCGTCTTCGAGCGAGACAAAGAACTTGGAGGCTCCCGGATCGCCCTGGCGCCCGGACCGGCCGCGCAGCTGGTTGTCGATGCGGCGGCTTTCGTGGCGCTCGCTGCCGATCACGAAAAGCCCGCCGCCCTGGCGCACGACCTCGCGCGCGGCATCGATCTCGGTGCGGATCTCGGCCGCGCGCGCGTCGTGCTCAGCCGGGTCCTCGATCTGGGCGAGATCGGTCTTGAGCCACATCTCGAGATTGCCGCCCAATTGAATGTCGGTGCCGCGTCCGGCCATGTTGGTGGCGATCGTGACCCACCCCGGCCGGCCGGCCTGGGCGATGATATAGGCTTCCTGCTCGTGGTAGCGCGCGTTGAGGACGTTGTGCGGGATCTTGTGCTTCTTGAAGAGCGCGGCGAGCGCCTCCGATTTCTCGATGCTGACGGTGCCGCACAGCACCGGCTGCTGGCGCTTGGTGCATTCCAGCACCTGCTCGACGATCGCGTCGAACTTATCCTTTGTGGTGCGGTAGACCTCGTCGTCGTTGTCGGCGCGGATGCACGGCTCGTTGGTCGGGACTTCGATCACCTCGAGCCGGTAGATGTCGCCGAATTCGGCCGCCTCGGTCATCGCCGTCCCGGTCATCCCGGCGAGCTTCGGGTACATCCGGAAATAGTTCTGGAAGGTGATCGAGGCGAGGGTCTGGTTCTCGTTCTGGACGGTGACGCCTTCCTTGGCTTCCAATGCCTGGTGCAGCCCCTCGGAATAGCGCCGGCCCTCCATCATGCGCCCGGTAAACTCGTCGATGATGACAATCTTGTCGTCCTTGGCGATGTAGTCGGTGTCGAGCGCGAACAGCTTGTGAGCGCGCAGCGCCTGGTTGACGTGGTGGACGAGCGACACGTTGTGGATGTCGTAGAGGGTGCCGCTGGTCATCAGGCCGCTCTCGACCAAGAGCGCCTCGATCCTCTCGACCCCGGATTCGGTCAGGGTGACGGTGCGCTGCTTTTCGTCCTTCTCGTAATCGTCGGGCTGGAGCGCCGGGAT
Organism: Allostellaceae bacterium; assembly: GCA_036569735.1. GTDB lineage: Bacteria > Pseudomonadota > Alphaproteobacteria > ATCC43930 > CGMCC-115725 > DATARH01. The sequence goes on from DATCQF010000529.1 coordinate 2,164, forward strand.
CAGCTTGTCGACCGAGATGTAGAGGTCGGAATTGTCCTCGGTCGGTCCGGAGATGATCAAGGGGGTGCGCGCCTCGTCTATGAGGATCGAATCGACCTCGTCGACGATCGCGTAATGGAATGGCCGATGGACCATCTCCTCGAGCCGGAACTTCATGTTGTCGCGCAGGTAATCGAAGCCGAGCTCGTTGTTGGTGCCGTACGTGACGTCGCACCGATAGGCCTCTTGGCGCTGGTAGTCGTCGAGGTCGTGGACGATGCAGCCGACACTCATCCCCAAGAAATTATAGATCTGGCCCATCCATTCGGAGTCGCGGTGCGCCAGGTAATCGTTGACCGTGACGATATGGACGCCGTTGCCGGTCAGCGCGTTGAGATAGACCGGGAGGGTCGACACCAGGGTCTTGCCTTCGCCGGTCTTCATCTCGGCGATCATGCCGCGGTGCAGGACGATGCCGCCCATCAGCTGGACGTCGAAATGGCGCTGCCCCAGCGTGCGCTTGGCTGCCTCGCGCACCGTGGCAAACGCCTCGACCAGGAGATCGTCGAGCTCGGCGCCCTCTTCCAGCCGTTCGCGGAACTGCGCCGTGCGCGCGCGCAGCGCCTCATCCGACAGCTTTTCCAGCTCCGGCTCGATCTCGTTGATCTGGGCAACGAGCGACCCGAGGCTCTTGATGTAGCGATCGTTGGCGGAGCCGAACAGCCGCCGGGCTAAGGCGCCGAACATGGGAACCTCGGATGGGGAGCGGGATGGACCAGAAAGGAGCGCACGGCGACGGTTGACAGATAGGCGGCCCGCGCCGGGGTGTCAATTAACCCAGTTGTCGCCGGCACCACCCCAACGCGCTTCAACCTTGGCGGACATCGCCGGCTTTGCGCACACGGGGTTTTCTTTTATAGGCTTCCATCATGAGTGCGTATCTTCTCAGTCTGCGCAGCCGACGCCGACGCCGCTACCTTGGCGGCGCTGGCGCATGTGCGCGTTTGGCGGACCGGCGGCGACGATAGGAGTTCATCCTACCGGCCGGTTCCCCGAACCGGATGAGGCCCCGCCGCCGACCGATTCGGCGGTTTTTTTGTGCCTGGTTTCCGATAGATTGCGCCAACATGGAGGATCATCCAATGCCCACGGTTTCGCCGCTCGCGCCTGCGCATTTCCCCGACCTCGCGCCGATTGCCGGCGTCCGGCTCGCCGCCTATGCGGCCGGGATCCGCTATACCGGGCGCAACGATGTGATGCTCGCCGAACTGGCGCCGGGCAGCACGATCGCCGGCGTGTTGACCCAATCGACGATGCCGGGCCAGCCGGTGGTCTGGTGCCGCGAATGCCTGCCCGGCGGCAAGGTGCGGGCGATCGTCGTCAATTCGGGGAATGCCAACGTGTTCACCGGCCGCGCCGGACGCCTGGTGGTCGAGAGCACCGCGGCGGCGGCGGCCCGGCTGTTCGGTTGCGCCCCGAATGAGGTGTTCATCTCGTCGACGGGCGTCATCGGCGAGCCGCCGCCCGCCGACAGGATCAGCGCCGCCCTGCCGAACATCGTGCCATTGCTCGATGCCGGGGCCTGGGAATTGGCGGCGCGTGCGATCATGACCACCGACACCTTCCCGAAGGGCGCCACGGCGACCGCGACGATCGACGGTGCGAAGGTGCGGCTCAACGGCTTTTGCAAGGGATCGGGGATGATCGCGCCGGACATGGCGACGATGCTTGCCTATGTGTTTACCGACGCCGTCCTGCCCGCGAAAATTCTGCAGTCGCTGCTGGTTGAAGCGAACGAGCGCTCGTTCAACTGCGTCACCGTCGACGGCGACACCTCGACCAGCGACACCGTGCTGCTGTGCGCGACGCAAGAGGCGCGCCACGCGCCGGTCGCCGGCGCCGACGACCCGCTTCTCGGCGATTTCCGGCGAGCCTTGGGAGTGCTGATGATCGACCTCGCAACGCAGATCGCGCGCGATGGCGAAGGGGCCGAAAAATTCGTGACGATCGAGGTGACCGGCGCCGAGAGCGACCGGGCGGCGCGGCGCATCGGCTTGTCGATCGGCAATTCGCCGCTGGTGAAGACCGCGCTGGCCGCGGGCGACGCCAACTGGGGCCGCATCGTCATGGCGGTCGGCAAGGCCGGCGAGAAGGCCGACCGCGACCGCCTGTCGATCTCGGTGGGCGGCATCGCGATCACGCGGGAGGGCGGACCGGTGCCGGGGTATGACGAGGCGCCGGTCGCCCTGCACATGAAGGGCGGGGAAATCCGCATGGCAGTCGACATCGGCATCGGCAGCGGCCGGGCGGTCGTGTGGACCTGCGATCTGACCCACGGCTATGTCGACATCAACGGCAGCTACCGCAGTTGAGGGCCGGATGCACCCGGTGCGTCCTTCGAGACGCCGCTTGCAGCGGCTCCTCAGGATGAGGATTTTTGTTTATGCCATCCTCAGAC
>DATCQF010000530.1:0-2770 GCA_036569735.1 Allostellaceae bacterium
ACATCGCCGCCCGGCTGGAGGGGCTCGCCGAGCCCGGGGCGATCTGCGTTTCCGGCGCCGCGCGCGATCAGATCGGCAACAAATTGCCGATAACCTTCGACGACCTCGGCGACCAGCTGGTCAAGAACATCGCCCAGCCGATCCGGGTCTACCGGGTCGGGCCGACAAGCCCCCACCCTAACCCTCCCCCGCATGCGGGGGAGGGAAGCGCGCTTAGCGCGCGGGTGGGGGCTGCTGAGCCGCCGGCGCTCGCCCTCCCCGACAAGCCGTCGATCGCGGTGTTGCCTTTCCAGAACATGTCGGGCGACCCGGAGCAGGAATATTTCGCCGACGGCATGGTCGAGGAGATCATCACCGCGCTGTCGAGGATCCGCTGGTTCTTCGTCATCGCGCGCAACTCGACGTTCACCTACAAGGGGCACGCCGTCGACGTGAAGACGGTCGGGCGCGAACTTGGCGTGCGCTATGTGCTCGAAGGCAGCGTGCGCAAAGCCGGCAACCGCATCCGCGTCACCGCGCAATTGGTCGAAGCGGCCACCGGCAACCACGTCTGGGCCGAGCGCTACGACCGCGACCTCGCCGACATCTTCGCGGTGCAGGACGAGATCACCGAGCGCGTGGTGGCCGCGATCGAGCCGGAGCTGTATGCAGCAGAGCAGGTTCGCAGCCAGAGCAAGCCACCCGACAGCCTCGACGCCTGGGAGTGCGTGATCCGGGCGCTGTCCTGCCTCGGCCAGGGCACCCGCGACGAAAACACCGAGGCCGAAGCTCTGTGCCGCCGTGCCCTCGCGATCGCGCCCGGCTACGGGCGAGCGCATAGCCTGCTGGCCTGGGCGCTGTTACGCCGTACCCTCTGGTCGGGCGATTTGCGAACGGTCGTGCCCGAGGTCAGCGCGGAGACGCAGACCGCCCTCGCCCTCGACGACCGCGACCCTTGGGCACACTTCGGACAGGGCATGTTGCAAATGCGATTGCGTCGCCCCGGGGAGGCTGCGCGCACGTTCCGCCGGGCCTTGGAGTTGAACCCGAATTTTGCGCTGGCTCATGCCCGCATCGCGGGCGCACTCGCGCTTCAAGGGGCGCTTGACGAGGCTGTCGACAGCGCCGAGCACGCGCTGCGGCTGAGCCCGCGCGACCGGTCTGTGGGCTACTATGCCTCGATCGCGCTGGCGCAAGTCCATTTCGTCGCCGGGCGTTATCCGGAGTGCGCCACCTGGGCGCGCAACATGATCGAGAAAAGTCCCGAAAACACTCCGGGCCATATGTTCCTGACCGCAGCCTTGGCAATGGAGGGGGATCTGACCGCGGCGGCGGAGGCCCGCGGCACGCTGCTTCGCCTGCAGCCGGAATACTCGTTGGCCTGGATGAATGAGAACCAGCCGCTCACCGGAGAGGTCGCTGACCGAATACGGGAAGGTCTGCGCAAGGCGGGGGTGCCGGAGGGATGAGCGCGACCCGCCGCCTCGCTGCAATCCTCGCCGCCGACGTCGCCGGGTATTCGCGCCTCATGGGGGCGGACGAGGAGGGGACGCTGGCGCGGCTCAACGCGCACCGCCGGGCGCTGGTCGACCCGAAGATCGCCGAGCATAAGGGGCGCATCGTCAAGACGACCGGCGACGGCCTCCTCGCCGAGTTTCCCAGCGTCGTCGACGCGGTGCGCTGCGCGGTCGAAGTGCAGCGCGGCATGGCCGAGCGCAATACCGCGGCACCCGCCCCCGAATGCATCCAATTCCGCATCGGCATCAATCTGGGCGACGTCATCGTCGAGGACGACGACATTTTTGGCGACGGGGTCAACATCGCGGCGCGGCTCGAAGCCCTCGCCGAGCCGGGCGGCGTGCTCATTTCCAACAATGTGCACGACCAGGTGCGCGACCGCCTGCCCTTCGCCTTCACCGATCTCGGCGACCAGCAGGTCAAGAACATCGCCCGCCCGGTCCGCGTCTACCGCGTGACGGCGAGGGAGCAACCGGTGCCGGAAACCGCGCTCGCGCTGCCCGACAAGCCGTCGATCGCTGTGCTGCCGTTCCAGAACATCAGCGGCGACCCGGAGCAGGAATATTTCGCCGACGGCATGGTCGAGGAGATCATCACCGCCTTGTCGCGGATCCGATGGTTCTTTGTCATCGCGCGCAATTCGACCTCCACCTACAAGGGACATGCGGTCGATGTGAAGCAGGTTGGGCGCGAGCTTGGCGTGCGGTATGTGCTCGAAGGCAGCGTGCGCAAATCCGGCAACCGTATTCGCGTCACCGCACAGCTGGTCGAAGCCGAAACCGGCAACCACGTCTGGGCCGAGCGTTACGACCGCGACCTCGCCGACATCTTCGCGGTGCAGGACGAGATCACCGAGCGCGTCGTCGCGGCGATCGAGCCGGAACTCTATGCGGCCGAGCAGGTTCGTAGCCAAAGCAAGCCACCGGACATCCTCGACGCCTGGGAGTGCGTGATCCGCGCGCTGTCCCTGATTGGCCAGGGCACCCGCGACGACAATACCGAAGCCGAAGCCCTATGCCGCCGTGCCATTGCGATCGCACCCGGCTATGGAAGAGCGCATAGCCTGCTGGCCTGGGCGCTGTTGCGCCGTAGCGTGTATTCGGGCGACTTGCGGACGCTGGTGCCCGAAATCAGCGCGGAGGCACAGATCGCGCTCGCCCTCGACGACCGCGACCCCTGGGCACACGTCGCACAGGCCAATCTGTTCATCCGATTGTGTCGCTTCGGCGAGGCCGTGAGCGCATCGCGCCGGGCATTGGAGTTGAACCCGAAC
>DATCQF010000531.1:0-1526 GCA_036569735.1 Allostellaceae bacterium
ATGTCCAGCAGATCCGCGCAGCGCCGCACGCTGGCGGGGTAATCGCCGGTGTCGTAGCGCATGTCGGTGACCGAGGTGAACGGCATCTTCTCGGGTGGGATCATGTTCTCGATGCGCACCTCTACGGGGTCGCGCCCGACCGCGCGGGCGACCTCGTCGATCGTCCGCTCGATGGCAAAGCACGCGCCCGGCCGCCCGACCCCGCGATAGGGCCCGAGCCCGGCCTTGTTGGTCGCCACGGTGTAGGTTCGCGCCCGGTAGTTCGCGATTTGGTACGGCCCCGGCAGGCAGCGCGCGGCCATGTTGGCCTCCTGGTAGGGCCCCTGCGGCCATAGCCCATAGGCCCCGGCATCGACGATGATCTCGGTGTCGATCCCGAGGATTTTTCCCCGCCGGTCGGCATAGGCCGTCAGCTTGTAATGGTGGTCGCGGGTATGCGCCCCGGTCAGCAGGTGCTCGGTGCGATCCTCGATCCAGCGCACCGGGTGGTCGAGCTGGAGCGCCAGCGCGGTGAGGATTATCTCCTCGGGGTAGAGCCGGGCCTTGGGGCCGAACCCGCCGCCGACATCGGGCGCGACGACCCGGATGCGGCGCTGCTCGCGCCCGAGGAGTTCGCCCAAGGCGACGCGTATCGTGTGCGGCGTCTGCGTCGAGCAGTAGACCACGACCTCGTCGAGCCGGTGATCGCGGTAGGCCAGGACGGCGCGGCCTTCCATCGGCGAGCCCGATTGCCGGTTCATCCGGTATTCGCGCTTGACGACGATCTCCGTATCGCGCGAGGCAGCCTCGATGTCGCCGCCTTCGACAATCCGTTCGAGGTAGAGGTTGTCGCCCCAATACTCGTGGACGAGGGCGCCACCGCCGCGCAGCGCAGCCGGCGCATCGACGACGGCCTCCAGCACCTCGAAATCGACCACGACCATATTGGCGATGTCTTCCGCCTCGGCGCGGGTCGGCGCGACGCAGGCGGCGATCGCCTCCCCGACATAGCGCACCTTGTCGGAGGCGAGCGGCGGAAAGGCCGGTGACTTGGCCCCCCTCGCCTGCGTCACGATGCGGATCGGCTGCATGCCGGGCAGATCGGCCGCGGTAAAGACCCGGCCACGCATCTCGGGCGGCACCGCGATCCCGCGGATGCGGGCATGGGCATGCGGGCTGCGCAGGAAAACGACCTCCTGCGTGCCCTGCAATCGGATATCCGACACGAACTCGCCGCGCCCGCGCAGATGCCGGTCATCCTCCCTGCGCAACAGCGACGCCCCAACGCCGAATTGTGTCTTGGTGGTCTGCACGGCTGCGCCCTCCCAGTTTCACCACGAAGACACGGAGAAAAAACAACGCTTCACCGCAAAGGTCGCTGAGGATGCGCAGAGGGCGCAAAGGAGATCTTGATTTACACCTTACCGACCCCCCTTGCCCGGCCTTGAGCCGGGCATCGACGTGTTAGAGGGCAGGAAACAAAAAGACGTGGATGGCCGGGTCGGGCCCGGCCACGGGGACATCGGGTTTGCGTCCTCTGCGCATCC
>DATCQF010000532.1:0-3620 GCA_036569735.1 Allostellaceae bacterium
CCGCGCCATTGCTGCTGCTGCTGCGCAAGCCGGCCCCGCGCGCCCCCCTCCCTGCCGCCGCCGAGTGAGCGGCTGCCGCCCGAAGCGGACATCCAAGGTGGCGACGCTGAAGCACATTGTCGGGGTCCCGTCGTGGTACCGCAGCGCGCGCGGATCGGGCGGCGGATATTTCCGCGACCAGGCGCTGGCGCTGCAAGCGGCCGGCTACCGCGTCGCGATGCTGGCGCCCGACATCTATACGCTGCGTGACCTGCGCCACGGACAAGTGCCGCCGCATTTCGGGCGAGAAGTCCGGGTCGAGGATGACGGCATTCCGACCTGGCGCCGCGAAACGCTGGTGCTGGCGCCGCGCGTGCCGTACCGCAACGCGGCGATGCTGGCGCTCGGCGGGTTGCAGCTGTTCGCGCGGTACCGCGCCCAAAACGGCATGCCGGACCTGGTTCAGGCGCACAGCATGTTGAACGCCGGGGTCGTCGCCCTGGCGATCAAGCGGCGCTACGGCGTCCCCTTCATTGTCATGGAACAGAATACCGCGTTTGCGCTGGGCCGCTTGCGCTGGTGGGAGCGCGACCTGGTGCGGCGGGTGATCGCCGGCGCCCGGCAATTGATCGCGGTCAGTCCGGGCCTGGCTGAACTGCTCCAGGGCCAGTACCCCGGATCATCCTGGGACTACCTGCCCAATCCGCTCGGCGCTGCCTTTGTCGCGGATTATCCGGTGCCGGAGCGCCGGGATGCGGCGCAACCCTTCGTATTTTTGAGCGCGGCCCGGATGACGCCGGAGAAGGGCCATGCCCTGCTGATCGAGGCCTTCGCCGAGGCGTTTGGCGGCGATCCCGGCAGCCGCCTCGTGCTGGCCGGCGACGGGCCGATGCAGGCCGGGCTCAAAGCGCTGTGTCGCGAACGTGGCGTCGCCGCCCAGGTCGATTTTCCCGGCCTCCTATCGTCCTCACAGGTGCGCGACGCGATGGAAGCCTGCGATGCCTTCGTCCTTGCCAGCGATGTCGAAACCTTCGGGGTCGTGGTGATCGAGGCGCTTGCCTGCGGCCGCCCGGTCGTCGTCACCGCGAGCGGCGGCCCGGACCATCTGGTGACTGCCGAGAATGGCCTGTTGATCCCGACGGCAAACCTGCCGGCGCTGCGCGATGCGCTGATCCTGATGCGCCGCAACGCCGCCGGGTACGACCGCGCGGCGATCCGGGCCGACGCGCTGCGCAACTACGGCCCCGTCGCCTTCGCCCGCCGGTTCGCCGAAATCGTCGGCTAACCATGCTCCTTGTGCTCCGTGGCCTGGACCGGGCGCGCGCCTGCGGCCATGATCGGTGCCTCAGACCCGGAGGGGCTGCGCGATGGCCATCCTGTTCCGTTCGACCCCTGCCGCTACCGAACGCTGGCGCCCATTGCTCGGCGAATTGATGCCGGAGCACGAAATCCGGTACTGGCCGGAGATCGGCAACAAGGCGGCGATCGAATATGCGCTGGTCTGGCAGCCGGAGGCTGGGCTCCTTGCATCGTTGCCGAACCTGAAGCTGATCGTCGGGTTGGGCGCCGGGGTCGACCATCTGCTGCGCGATCCCTCGCTGCCGCGGGATGTCCCGATGGTCCGCCTCGTCGATCCCTACATGACCGACGCGATGAGCGAATACGTCGTCCTCTCGGTGCTGCGCCTGCACCGCCAGGACCTCGATTACCTGGCGCAGCAGCGCGCCGGGATCTGGCGGGAGCGCGAGCAGAAGAACGCCGCCGAGCGGCCGGTCGGGATTCTGGGTTTAGGCACGCTCGGCCAGGATGCCGGGCGCAAGCTCAGATCGCTCGGCTTCGATGTCGCCGGCTGGAGCCGCGGGGCCCGGGAAGTCTCCGGGTTTGCGACCTATGCCGGATCCGCCGGGCTCGACGCCTTTCTGGCGCGCAGTGAGATCCTGGTCTGCCTGTTGCCGCTGACCGCCGCGACCGCCGGCATCCTCAATGCCGCGACCTTCGCCCGCCTGCCGCGCGGGGCGGGGCTGGTCAATGCCGGCCGCGGCGGTCATCTCGTCGAGGAGGATCTGATCCCGGCGCTCGATGCCGGGCAATTGTCGGGCGCGGTGCTCGATGTTTTTCGCGAGGAACCGCTGCCGCCGGCACACCCGTTCTGGCATAATCCGCGCATCATCGTCACCCCGCACGTCGCGGCCGAGACCCATCCGCCGACCGCGGCACCGATCATTCAGGGCGCGATCCGCCGCTGCGAGGCGGGGTTGCCGCTCGACAACCGGGTCGACCGCGCGCGCGGTTATTGACGGCTGCCGGGGGAGAGTTCAGCCGGACGGGGGCGGGTAAAGATGCCGTTGGCGCAGCCGCCCTGGTTGCGCCCCATCAGTGACAGGGCGAACCCCGCGCGCTCGAGCCGTTCGATGATGCGCGCATTGCGGGGAGTTTCGGTGTCCTCGAGTTCGATCAGCACCGAGCGCAGCGCCGGATCGGTCAGGGTTTCGGCCGCGCCGTCGAGGATCTGCTCCTCGACCCCGTCGACATCGATCTTGAGGTAGTTGGGCGGCGGGACGCCGAACAGCCGCCGGAAATCGTCGACCCCGAACCCGATCGTCGATTGCTTGAAGGTGACCGCAAGCGGCCGGCCGAAGCAGTCTTCGGTGCTCTCGAACGAATTGAACGAATTACCCGGGCTGGTCGCCGACATGTTGAGGTGGCCCACCTGGGTGTGGCTGCTCAGGGCGACGCAAAAGGCCTGGACCCGCTCCCCGCTGCCGTTCGCCTCGATATTGCGGCAGAGCGCGGCGTAGCTCGCCGGCGAGGGCTCGAACGCCAAGGTCGCGATGCCCGGCCGCAGCGCCGCGTAGAGCGTATAGGTGCCGACATTGGCGCCGATGTCCCAGAAGGTGCACGGCGCCTCGAAACCGTCGATCCACTCGATCGTCTCGGGCTCGCGGCCGGCCAGGTCGCGCGGCTGATAGAGCTCCCCCGGATGGCTCGTGATGAAGCGGAGCGGTCCGTGCCGGGTGGCGATCTCGTGCGTCTGAAAGAGCGCGTTGGCGACCCTGAGGCGCGTGCTGGCGCGGCGCCAGGGATGCTGCGGCGCGGTCAGCCCCGCGACCATCGCAGCGAGCACACGGCCGTACCGTTTGCTCATGCCCCGTCCCTCTGCTTCATGCGCAACCCCTGCGCAGGCCGTCGATCAGCTCACGACACATCGCATCGTCGCCGGCTTCCGATGGTGGAATGGCGAATTCGAGCGACGTCGCGAGATGCCCGTAGCGCGTGCGCAGCTTTGCCGCGATCTCGTCATAGGTGCCGATGACGGCATAGGCATCAAGCATCTCGTCGCTGACGAGCCCCGGCATCTCTTCCCAGCGCTGCGCCCGCGCATGGCCCTGCAGGGTGCGCGCGACCTCGCCATAGCCCTCGCTCTCGAAGACGCCGAGATAGGCCGGGGTCGAGGCGTAAAACGCGACCTTGGCGCGCACATCGCGGACCCGCTCGGCAAGAGTCGCACGGTCCGGCGCGGTCGCGACCAGCGGCTTGACGCACATCGTGAACCCGGCGAGGTCGCGCCCGGCTTTCGCCGCGCCCTTGCGCGCCGCCGGCAGCATGATATCGGCGATATAGCGTGGCGTTGCGACCGGATG
>DATCQF010000533.1:0-1827 GCA_036569735.1 Allostellaceae bacterium
GCTCGACGCCGAGCGAAGCATATCGAGCGTGATGGCCGTGCTCATTACCGCTCGCCCGCTCAGGCGACCTGCGAGGGGAGCTGGTCGAGCGTCGAGGCGACGTCGCGTGTCGTCACCCGGCGCAAATCGCGCACCTCGCGCTCGTCGAACGCCCGGCCGCGGTGCATCGTGCAGCGATTGTCCCAGATCACCAGGTCGCCCGCACGCCATTCATGGCGATAGACGAAGTCGCGTGCCGTGGCGTGCTCGATCAGCTCACGCAGCAGGAGCCTCCCGTCGGGCACCGGCCAGCCGACGATCTGCGAGGCGTGCGCGGCGATATAAAGCGTCTTTCTCCCGGAGCCGGGATGGCGGCGCACCAAGCGCTGCGGCACCGGCGGCAATACCTGGCGCTCGCCAAACAACAGGTCGTTGAAGCCGAGCTGGCCGCGCGACCACGCGATGTCGTGCAGCGCGACAAGATCCTCGATCTCGGCTTTTTTGGCGTCGGGCAGCGCGTCGTAGGCGGCGCGCAGATCGGCAAATTCGGTGTCGCCGTTGCCGCGCGGACCGGGCGCCGGTACCCGGTGCGCGTACAGCATCGACAGCGCCGCCGGGACCCGGCGGAACGATCCGTCGGTATGCCACAGCCGGTTGCCGAGCTGGTCGAAGCGCCGCGGATCGTCGCGCCCGCGCAGCCGGTTCTGTTCGTCGAGGTTCGAGATGTCCGAAATCTCGGGCCTGAGGCGCCGCTTGACATCGGCGCGGCCGCTGCGCGGCAGCTCCAATTCGCCGAACTGCCGCGCGAAGGCCATCTGCCGCTCGTCATCGAGATCCTGGCCGTGGAACACCAGCACCGCATAGCGGTCGATCGCCTCGTTGAGCGCGCGCAGCGGCGCCGCATCGAGCTTCCGCCCGACATCGACCCCGCCGATCTCGGCGGCAAACAGCGGGTGCAGCGGGCGTACGGTCAACTCCATCTCGTCCTCTTGCGGGAACTCCTCATTCGCCACTACAGCCTACGCCAATTCTGCTAGCAGCGCCTTCGCCTCTTTCAGATCGGCGGTGTCGAAGCCCTCGGTGAACCAGCCGTAGACCGGCGCGAGCAATTCGCGTGCCTCGGCGCGCCTTCCCGCTTCGCCCCACAGTCGCGCCAGGCTGGTCGCGGCGCGCAATTCGAGCGATTTTGCCTGTTGGGCTTGGGCGATGCGGATCGCTTGGTGAAGGGACGCCTGGGCTGCTTCGATCTTGTTTTCGGCGAGCAGCACCATCCCGTTAACCCGGTGAAGCTCCGCTTCCCACACCCGTTCGCCGGTCGCCCCGATACGGTCGAAGGCCACTCTCAGAGACGCCGCGGCCTCCGCATACGCGCCCTGCTGCATCAATGCTTCGGCAAAGATCGCGCGGCCGTAGGGTTGCCAAGCGGTCGTTCCCACCTGGCCGGGCGCGAAAGTCTCGCGCAGCATCGCGGCCGCGTCATCGAAGGCGCCTTGCGCAAGCTGAACCGCCGCGCGCATGAACGCCGGCTCGATGATGAAGGATATCCGTTGTTCGGCGCGCAATTCATCCAATGCCAGCATGTAAGCTAGGCTGATTTCCGGTTCGCGGCGGTGCAGATGCACATGTGCGGCGTATTCGAGACCCACTTCCCGGGTGAACGGGTGCGCCAACCGGTCGGCCAAGGCCACGGCTTCGGCAGCGCTTTCCACGGCCTTGTCCGGATAGCCGAGGAGCCAATTGGTCTGGGCCGCGGTGTAACCGGCGCAGGCGCCCGGATCGTGGCCGCCGTAAATGAACCGGTGCGATCGGTGTCGCTCCGGGTCGTAAAGGCGGCGGCCGTGCTCTATG
>DATCQF010000534.1:0-1754 GCA_036569735.1 Allostellaceae bacterium
GTGCGCTCGACCGCCCGCTTTTCCCGCCTCGTCCTCGCCGCACCGCTCGGCATCAAGCTGGGCGGCCGAGACGAGCGCGACATCGCCGACATGCACGCGGTGACGCGGGCCGAATATTTGCGGCTCGCCTGGGCCGACCCGGCAAAGGGCGATACCGACTTCACCGCGCTTCCCGAGACCGACCTCGCGGCGATCGTGCGCGGCCGCGAAGCCTTCGCGCTCTACGGCTGGAAGCCCTACATGCACAACCCCCGCCTTAGGCGCTGGCTGCACCGGATCGACCGGCCGACTCTTCTTCTATGGGGCGCCGAGGACGGCATCGTCACGCCGGCCTATGGCGAGGGCTGGCGGCGGGAGATCCCCGGGTCGAGGCTGGAAATCATCCCCGATGCCGGTCATTTCCCGCATTGGGAACAGCCGGAAGCCTTTGTCAGCCGGCTCACGGCATTCGCCGACGGCACCGGCGGTTAGAGGAGCATTGCGATGCGCGTCTGGTACTTCTCGGAGATGGCCTACCACCCGGCCTGGGAGGAAGGGCTGAAGCGTGGCTCGCTCAGGGTTGTGCTGCCCAACGCGAATTATGATCCGCAGATCGGCCATGGCCTGTTGAACCGCTACCTCGACGAGTTCGCGCTGTGCGACGAGGTCGGGCTCGACATCATGGTCAACGAGCACCATAGCACCTCGACCTGTCTTACGATATCGGTGCCGATGGCGCTGGCGGTCATCGCGCGCGAAACCAAACGCTCGCGCCTGCTGTCGCTCGGCACGCCGATCGCCAACCGGCCGGACCCGGTGCGGGTCGCCGAGGAGATGGCGTGGCTCGACGTCTTGTCGGGCGGCCGGCTGGAGATGGGCCTCGTCAAGGGCGCGCCCTACGAGATCGCGCCGGCCAACAGCAACCCGGCCAATCTGATGCGGCGCTATTGGGAGGCGCACGATCTCATCCTGAAGGCGATGTCGACGACCGACGGTCCGTTCAGCTGGGAGGGCGAATTCTTCCACTACCGCAACGTCAACATCTGGCCCAGGCCCTACCAGCAGCCGACCCCGCCGGTGTGGATGACCGGGCTCAGCGTCGATACCGGACGGATGGCGGCGGAACGCGGGCATGTCGTCGCCACGCTTCTGTCGCTGTCGGCCGCCGGGCCGATGTTCGCGGCCTATCGCCAGCGCGCCCAGGAACTGGGCTGGACCGCCGGTCCCGACCGGTTCGGCTATGCCGCGGTGATCGGCGTCGGAAGGACGCGCGAGGAGGGGCTGCGCCGCGCCAATCTGGCGGCCGACTACGTCCGTACTTCGCCGATCGTCGCGGAGCCCTTCACCAACCCGCCCGGCTACAACTCATTGGGCGCCAATGTCGCGATGCTGAAAGCCGGCGGCAAGCGCGGCGGCTTCGTCCGCGACCGGCACGGCAACCCGGTCGACCAGACCACCGCGTCGATCGAGCAGCTGATCGAGAGCGGCACCTGCTTTGCCGGCACCCCCGATGATGTCTACGACCAGATCAAGGCGCTCAACGACCAGGTCGGCGGCTTTGGCCATTTATTGTTCTTTGGCCAGGGCGGCTTCCTCGACCACGAAGATACCGTCGCGAACATCACCCTGTTCGGCAAGGAGGTCATGCCGCGCCTGCGCGAACTCAACCCGGAGCCAACGCGAGCCGCCGCATTTGCCGCGCAATAGCGCCGCCGCGGTCGCGGCCGAGGCGCTAAAAATATTCCGCCTCCCCCGGACTTGCCCTGGGATTGGCC
>DATCQF010000535.1:0-15410 GCA_036569735.1 Allostellaceae bacterium
GCGTCAGGTCGCGCGAGATTGACCGTGCCGCGCGCCGCACCCTACTTTCGGCGTCGGATCTCAGGGAGAAGCGCATGCGCAACAGCCGCATCGAAATCCGCCCGATCGCCGGGATCCGGGAGGCGCTCAACCGGCATTGCGTCATTTTTTTCCGTGACCAGCAGCTTGACGCCGAGCGGCACAAGGCGTTCGCGCGGCGCTTTGGCGACATCTTCATCCACCCGAACTACCAGGGCGTCGGCGATGACGACGAAGTTGTCATGGTGCGGCGCGAGCCGGGCGACCCGCATATCGTCGGCGAGGAGTGGCACGCCGATACGACGATGGTCGCGGCGCCGCCGATGGGCGCCATCCTTTATGCGATCGAGGTACCGCCCTTTGGCGGCGACACCTGCTTTGCCAACCAGTATCTCGCCTACGAGACGCTGTCGGACGGGATGAAGCGGATGCTGGCGGGGCTGCGCGCGGTGCACAGCGACAGGAAGGTGGCGGGGCCGCAGGCCGGGCGCAACGCCTACCGCTCGACCAAGGTGCGCGAGGACGATGCGTGGCGCGAGACCGTCAGCACCCACCCGGTGGTGCGCACCCATCCCGAAACCGGGAAGCAGCTGCTCTTTGTCAATCACGCCTATACGGTCGGCTTCGAGGGGATGACCGAAGCGGAAAGCCGGCCGCTCCTCGACTATCTCCTCGAACATGGCCACCGCCCCGAATTCACCTGCCGCTTCCGCTGGGAGACGGGGTCGGTGGCGTTCTGGGACAACCGATCGGTCAAACACCTCGCGGTCAATGATGCCGGCCCCTTTCGCCGGCTGATGCGGCGGGTGCAGATCGCCGGCGACCCGGTGGTTTGACCGCTCCGTGCCCGGGCTGGCGATGGAGAAGCGCGCGGCCTATGCCGAGCTCGCCCGCCAGCTCGCCGCGCTGATCGACGGCGAGCCCGACCTCGTCGCCAACACCGCCAACATGGCCGCGCTCGTCTATCACGGGCTGCCCGAACTCAATTGGGCCGGGTTCTATTTCGCCCGCCATGGGGAACTCGTGCTCGGCCCGTTCCAGGGCAAGCCCGCCTGCGTGCGGATCGCCTGGGGGAACGGCGTCTGCGGCGCCGCCGCCGCGCGCGGCACGGCGATCGTCGTGCCGGATGTCGATGCCTTCCCGGGCCACATCGCCTGCGATGCGGCATCGCGCTCGGAACTCGTGGTGCCGCTGGTCGTCGCCGGCCGGGTGGTCGGCGTCTTCGACCTCGACAGCCCGCGCCCCGCTCGCTTCAACGAGGAGGATCGCGCCGGCGTTGAGCGCCTGGTTGCGGTCCTCCTCGCGCACCACCCGGAGTGGCCCTGAGCCTGCCCACCGTGCGCGGCTGGAACGCAAAATTAACGTGTATATTTCTCTTGTAGCGAGTATCGTAACTTTTCCACGTCCTCGGCAAGGTGCCCGATCTTGTTTTCGGGCACGACGCGGCCGCTCGCGGCGCGGTTTCGTGGTGAAGATCGAGACTGACTTCAGTGCATCAGTGTCCGGAAATCGTGGCGGCCGGCCTTGCTAGGCCTTGCCAAAGAAATGGGGCAAATGAAATTGTTGCAATCGCCTCGGCTATGCGGGGATTTTACCGAGCACAGTCCCGTTCACGAAGACGGATCGATGCATGGCCGGTCCGGCTACCGCCGGGCCGCACCGGATCATCGCGGAACATTGGAGGGTGAGATCGCTGATGTCGCCGCTCCGGTTACCATTTTCCCCCATCGACGGAGAAACCATGGGCGACGCATCCAATATCCGATCGGCAGCTTTGTCTCGCCGAGCGATCCTGCGCAATCTTGCGATCGGTGCCGGCGGCGCCGCGGTGCTCGCTGCGAGTGTTGCCGAAACCCGCGACGCCGCGGCCCAGAGCAAGGCGACGCAGAAGGCGGTCGGCTACCAGGATACGCCGCATGGCACGCAGCGCTGCGACAATTGCCGGCAATTCGAGCCGCCCTCTGCATGCAAGACCGTCCAGGGCACAATTGCAGCGGCCGGCTGGTGCAAAATCTGGGTGGCGAAACCGGCTTGAGGCCCTTGAGCTCTGCCATCCACGACGCTGGGCCGGAGGCGGCCGTCCCCCCGCTGCTGCCTCCGGTGTTTTGACGATTGGCTCAGATCGACACCATTTTTCCGGGGAAAGCAGGGGGGAAGCATGACCAGCGATCGGCGCTTACCTGACTGGGCATCGGCAGTCGCCGGGATGGCGCCCGCAATACTCACGGTCGGGCTGGTTCTCGGGGTCGCCGCGATGTGCATCGTGGGCCCGCGGCGGGCGCAAGCGCTGCCGAGCTACGCCCGTCAGACCGGTCAGCAATGCGCCGCGTGCCATAACGGGTTTCCCGAGCTGACCCCCTATGGCCGCCAGTTCAAGCTGAACGGCTACACATTTGGCGGCGGCGACCCCTCGGCGATACCGCCGATCTCGGCGATGACGGTCCCGTCGTTCACCCATACCGAGGCCGGTCAGCCGGGCGGCGCCGCGCCGCATTTCGGGCCCAACGATAATTTCGCGGTGACCGGAAGCCTGTTCTACGGCGGCAGGATTGCCGATAATCTCGGGGCCTTCGCGCAAGGGACCTATGACGGGGTGACCCGGAACTTCAACTGGGACAACCTCGATATCCGCTACGCGCGATCGTTCGAACTGTTCGGTCACGATACGGTCGTCGGCACGAGCTTCAACAACAACCCGACGGTCAACGACGTCTGGAACTCGACGCCGGCCTGGGGCTACCCGTATTTCGCCTCCTCGCTGGCTCCGGGACCGGCGGCAGGGACCTTGATCGAGGGTGGCCTGGCGCAACAGGTTGTCGGCCTCAACCCCTATATCTACTGGAACCAGCTGATCTATGCCGAGATCGGCGGGTACCGCACCTTGTCGCCGTGGACCCAGAGCGCACTCGGCATCCATCCCGGGGGAAGCAGCGCGATCGACACCCTGGCGCCGTCCTGGCGGCTGGCGATCGAGCCCGCCTGGGGTCAGAACACCTTCGAGCTCGGCACGTTCGGGATGACGGCGTCGCTGGTGCCGGAGCGGATCACCGGGAGCGGCACCGATCACCTGACCGATGTCGGCTTCGATACGCAGTACCAGTTCCTCGGCGCCCGCGACAGCTTCTCGCTGCAGGCGCGCTTCATCACCGAGAACCAGAACCTGAGCGCCAGCCAACTGCTCGGCCTATCCACCAACTCCCACAACCATCTGCGCAGCTGGAACGCCAAGGCGAGCTATTACTACAATCAGACGGTCGGGGTGACCGGCGGCTATTTCCAGATCGACGGCTCCAGCGATCCCTTGCTTTTCGGCGGCGTTTCCGCGAGCAACAGCCCGAGGACCAGCGGCTGGATCGGCGAGCTCAACTTCATTCCGTTCAATTATGGCGGGCCATCCTTCTGGCCCTGGCTCAACATGAAGCTCGGGCTGCAATACGTGCATTACAACAGGTTCAACGGCGGCAGCGTCAATTTCGATGGGGCCGGCCGCAATGCCGGGGACAACAACACCCTTTTGTTGTACGCGTGGACCGCATTCTGATCCTCGCGCCGCACTCGAGCTGACCTGTCAGGCCCGGCCTACCCGGTCAACAAATGGCTTTGTTGGAGAGATCGATGTTGGATCGGGCGTGGCGTCGGACCGCCGCCATCCGGGCATCGGGCGCCGGCAGGATGCCGATGGCGTGGCGCGCTCTCGTGGCGCTCGGCGCCCTCCTATGCAGCAGCACCCTTTCGCAAGCCGCCGCCATGGACCCGGCCATTGCCGGCACCGTGCACGTCTGCGCGTCATGCCACGGCACAGCAGGCCGGAGCACGTCGTCGACCTTTCCGCAGCTGGCCGGGCAGCAAAAGGAATACCTGGTCACGCAACTCCAGGCCTTTCGCGATAAGACCCGCGCCGATCCGCATGCGAAGACCTATATGTGGGGCATGGCCGCGCGGCTGAGCGACCCAACGATCGAGGGGGTTGCGGCGTACTACGCCGCCCAGTCTCCGGTCGCCGGCACGCCCGGCGCCTCGCCCGAGACAATCGCCGGCGGAAAGATATTCGCCGAGGGCGTTCCGGCCGCGGGCACCCCCGCCTGCATGGGTTGCCACGGCGAGAAGGCGGCCGGCAACGGCCCGATCCCGCGTCTGGCGGGACAGCACCCGGCGTATCTCGCGCGCCAATTGGAAGCGTTTGCGTCCAAGGCGCGGGCCAACGAGATCATGCACGAAAATTCGAAGAACCTGACGCCCGAGCAGATTGGTCAGGTCACCGCCTTTCTCGCGACGCAATAATTCCGGGCGCCAACGCCGGAAATTGAAGTTGCAACGCCGGCACGACGCCGGGCGGTGAGAAGCGGTTTTCCAGTCGCCGGCTTGTGATTTGCATTGCCGCCCGCGCTGCGGCACCCTTCCCTGCCGGTGGATTTGGACGAGCGGGGAGAGACGCCATGGGCAGCATGATCGAGTTTGCGCGTCCCGACGGGGGCCGCACCAAGGGCTATCTGGCGAACGCCGGTAATGGCCGGCCAGGCCTCGTGGTGATCCAGGAATGGTGGGGCCTCAACGACCAGATCTGCGGGGTCGCCGACCGCTTTGCGCGGGCCGGGTACAACGCCCTCGCCCCCGATCTCTACAAGGGCCGGGTGGTGACGACGCCCGACGAGGCCAACCACCTGATGACCGGGCTCGATTTCCCCGACGCGACGCATCAGGATCTGCGCGGTGCCGCGCAGCACCTCAAGGGCACCAGCGGCAAGCTCGGAGTGATGGGCTTCTGCATGGGTGGCGCCCTGACGGTCGCCGCCCTGGTGCATGTCCCCGAATTCGCCGCCGGGGTGTGCTTCTACGGCATTCCCCCTGCGGAATTCGCCGACCCGGCCAAGATCAAGGTGCCGTTCGCGGGGCATTTCGCCAATCAGGACGATTGGTGCACCCCGGCGTTGGTCGATCAGCTGGAGAGCGCGCTGAAGCGAGCCGGCGCCGCGCACGAGATCTTCCGCTACGACGCGGCCCACGCGTTTTTCAACGAGCGCAGCGCCGCCTATGACCTGGCCTCCGCCAACCAGGCCTGGGAACGCACCGCGGCGTTTCTCGCGAAACACCTGTAAGCACATTGGCCGACAAGCCATGCTTCGTGGGTAGGTTCCTGAACGAGGAGGAAATCATGAGGTTCGACATTAGCATCGCCCGCTCTCTGATTGCCGTCGCGGCGGCACTCGGTTTTAGCCTGATGATTGCCGGCCCGGCGCGGGCCGACGGCGGTGGCGGCGGCGGTGGCGACAGTTCGAACACGACCTGCCCCCGGGGCGAGGTCTATGACGCACGGAGCATGAGTTGCGTCAAGCAGGGCAGCCAAGTCCTGCCCGACGACGTGCTGACCAATTATGCCTATGCGCTCGCCAAGGCCTGGCGCTACGACGAGGCGCTCGACGTGCTCGACCAGCTGAAGAACCCCAATACGCCGGAGGCTCTGAACTATCGCGGCTATGTAACGCGCAAGATGGGCCGGATCGACGAGGGGATCGCCTATTACCACAAGTCGATCGGGCTCGATCCGCGTTACGCAAAGGTCCGCGAATATCTCGGCGAGGCCTATGTCATCAAACACGATACCACGCGCGCCAAGGCCCAGCTGCGGGCGATCAAGACGATCTGTGGGACCGATTGCGAGGAGTACCAAAAGCTCGCCACGGCAATCGCCGAGGGTATGCCCAGCTGACCGGCCGCCCGCGCCGCGGCGGCTCCCGGATGCGCGCCGCCGCGGCCTGCGGTGCGCGCGAGATTTGATCGCCTTGCGGCGGTGAACCGATCGGCGGCGCTCACGCCCCGACGAACGGGTTGAAGATCCCCGTCACACCAAGGCGTTCAAAGTCCCGCGCGTTACGCGAGCACAGAGTGAGCGAAGCCACCTCGGCAATCGCCGCTATCTGCGCATCGATCGCCAGCAATCTTTCTTCCTGCCGATTGCCTCGCAGCCGGTGCAGCAGGCGACCCCACGCCATGGCGGCTTTAGCATCAAACAAGAGAATCCGCTCGCCAAATCGCTCCGGCAAGGCGCGCTCCACGAAATCGCGTTGACCGCGCATATCGCGTCCTCGGGCCTCGGCCAGGGCAATACCTTTGGCGATCTCGCCGAGCGTGACGACGCTCAGGTAAAGGCTGCTCTCTTCAGCATGCTCCACCCAATCGAGGACGGAAGGGTCAGCCCGAGCGCCCTTGAACAGCTCGCTGACGACATTGGTGTCGAGCAGCCATCCACGGCTCACAATTCGCCTTCGTCCCGAGCCCCCGCTTCGACGCGCTCGATATCGATGTCTTCCAGTCCGGCCCGCGCGAAGAAACCCGTCAGCGGCTCGGCTTGACGCTGCAGGCGTTTGAATTCCCGTTCGGAGATGAGAATGGCAGCACAGCGCCCGCGGCGGGTGATCGCCTGTGGTTCGCTCTGGGCAGCCTCGATCAGCTGGCTCAGATGATCCTTGGCGTCGCGAATGGACCAATCATGCATGTGGCCAATATAGCCAACGTGGCCATTTTGGCAACACCGCGATCATGCAGCGGCCGCGATACCGTGCGACACCCCTCAGCGCCGGCCGAATAGCCGCTCGATGTCGGAGAGCGCCAGGGTGACGTAGGTCGGGCGGCCGTGGTTGCACTGGCCGCTGTTCGGCGTCGCCTCCATCTGGCGCAGGAGGGCGTCCATCTCGGCCGGCGCGAGGCGGCGCCCGGCGCGCACGCTCGAATGGCACGCCAAGGTGCCGCAGACGCTCTCGATCCGCTCCTTCAGCGAGAGCGCGTCGCCCCATTCGGCCAGCTCGTCGGCGAGGTCGCAAACCAAGGCGCGGATGTCGAGCCCGGCGACCAGGGCCGGCACTTCGCGCACGATGACCGCGCCCGCACCGAAGGCCTCGAGGACCAGACCGAATTCGGCAAGCTCGTCGGCGCGCGCGGCGAGACGCGCGGCATGCGAGGGATCGAGCTCGACGATCTCGGGGAGGAGCAGCGTCTGGCGCGCCACCCCGTGCTTGGCGAGCGCCTCCTTCATCCGCTCATAGACCAGCCGCTCATGCGCGGCATGCTGGTCGACGAGGACGATGCCGCCAGCCGTTTCAGCGAGGATATAGGTGCCGTGCAGCTGCGCCCGGGCGCTCCCCAGCACCGACCCGGACGGCGTATCCGGCGCCGCCGGCTCGGCGGCGGCTAGACCTTCGTGCGGTGCGAGAAAGCCGTTGCCTGCCTCGGCCAGATCGCGCTGCGGCATGCTCGGCGGAAAGGCGAAGCCGGGCGCGGTCGGCCACGCTGCCGGTGACGATACCCCGCCATCGCCCGGGCGGAACGCCGCCAGCGCCGCGGTCGTCGCCGTCGTCGAGCTGCGCATTCCGGCAGCTTCCAACGCATGGTGCAGCGCGCCGACAATGAGGCCGCGCACGAGGCCGGCGTCGCGGAAACGGATCTCGGCCTTGGCCGGGTGGACATTGACGTCGATCTCGGCGGAGGGCCCGTCGAGAAACAAAGCGACCACCGGGTGGCGGTCGCGCGCCAGCACATCCCGGTAGGCGCCGCGCACCGCGCCGACGAGGAGCCTGTCGCGCACCGGCCTGCCGTTGACGACGAGGTACTGGTCGCGCGGCAGCCCGCGGTTCAAGGTCGGCAGGCCAATGAGGCCCGAGAGGCGAAACCCCTCGCGCTCGGCCGTCACCGGGACCGAATTCTCGGTGAAGTCGCGGCCCAGCAGGGCGCCCAGCCGCGCTTCGCGCGATTGTGCGGCCGGCAGACGCAGCAGCACCCGGTCGTCGTCGACGGTGATCGTGAAGGCGATCCCCGGACAGGCCATCGCCAGGCGTTTGACCGCGTCGACCGCCTGGTCGCGCTCGGCTCGCGCGGTCTTCAAGAATTTGAGACGCGCCGGGGTCGCGAAAAAGAGGTCGCGCACCTCGACCCTGGTGCCTTGTGGATGCGCGGCCGGCACCGGGGCATGCTTTGTCCCGCCCTCGACGACGATCTCCCAGGCACTGTCCTGGCCACCCTCAACTCCACTGCGCGGGCGCGACACGATACGCATCCGGCTGACCGCGCCGATCGACGGCAACGCCTCGCCGCGAAACCCGAGCGCCTTGATGTCGAGGATGTCGTCGTCGGGGAGTTTCGAGGTGCAGTGGCGCTCGACCGCGAGTTCCAGTTCGCCCTGGTCCATGCCCACGCCGTCGTCGGCAACCGCGATCAGCGCCTGCCCGCCCTCGCGGAGCACGATGTCGATGCGGGTCGCACCGGCATCGATCGCATTCTCGACCAGCTCCTTCACCGCCGCCGCCGGGCGCTCGACGACCTCGCCCGCGGCGATGCGGTTGACCACGACGGGCGGCAGCTGGCGGATCGTCATGCTGGAGAGTCTACCCGATCCGATGCAAGGACACGAGGCCGGCCTCGTCGGCGGCGCTATCCCGGGACTAAACCGACCCGGCGCCCCGCGGCGGCCCCGCGGTTGCCTCAGCCGAGTCGCGGCGCGGTTGCGGCGCGGCGCACCGCCAGGAGGAGCAGCAGCAACACCGCCGGGAAGCCGACCTGCAACGCGGTCAGCGCGTGCACCGGCTGCATCAGCGCCGGCGCCAGCCAGGCGAACAGGAGGATTTCACGCTCGCCGCGGTAGAACCCGCTGGTCCGGCCGAGCAGCGCCAGCCAGGCGACCGCCAGCGCTGCCCAGGTCAGATCGTAATAGAACAGATAGGGCGAGACCAATAAGGAACCGGCAACCAGGGTGGCGGCCTTGGCCTCGAAGGCGGCCGCCGGGTTGCGCCAGACCCGCCAGACGCAGCCGGCGGCAAAGAGGGCGACGACCGCCTGCAGCGCCCGCGCGACCGCCACCGGGAGCCCAAGGGACAGCGCGAAGACATAGGGGCTCGGCATCGTGCCCCAGGGAACCGCACCCTGATCGGCCATCGCCTGGGTGATCGGGAGATGGTCGAGAAAGGCGGCCCACGGACCCCAGCCGAACGCCGCGAGGCTCGCCGCCGTAAGCGCCAGCACGGTCACGGCGGCGGCGGCGATGCTGCGCCATCGCCCCTCGGCCAGAAGCGCCAGCGGGAACAGCACCGCGAGGTGCGGCTTCACCGCCAGGAGGCCGATAAGGATCCCAGCGGCCACCGGGCGGCGATCGAGCCACAGAAGCGCAAACCCGGCGAGCGAAGCGGTCAGAAACGCGTTCTGGCCGTCGATCAGGTTGATGAGGCCGGCCGGGGTCGCGGCGGCGACGATCCAGGCCCGCCGGTCGGTGAGGACACGCCGCACCAGGGCGGCCCACAGCGCCGCCGTGCCCAATACGAAGCTGGCGAGCGCCGCCGGATAGGGCATGAGGCCAAGCGGCGCGACGACCAGGAGGAAAATCGGCGGGTAATGCCAGGGGAACCAGATGTTGGGCAGAAACGGCACCGCCTGGTGCTGGACGAGGGTGATCGCGGTCCCATCGAAGGCGGCCTCGGCCCTTCCGTCGAGCGCGAGGCGCGCGGCGCTCCAATAGGACATGAAGTCTGCGCCGATCGGCTTCCCGCGAGGATCGACCAGAAGGGGCAGCGACAGCCCGATCCACACAAGCAAGGTGATCCCGACGATCACGACGATCATCGAGGAATAGACGCAGATGCGCTCGCCATTGAGCCAATGGCCGGCGCCTGCCGCAGGCTCTCCGCCGACCGGCACCCGGTCTTGGCTCACCTCGCCCCGTCCGATCCCATCATCGCGAGCGAGATTAGGTCCGGGCCATTGCGCTGTCGCTAAGAATAAAAGCCCGCGAAAGCGCCCGACCGGCTGGGGCGGGGCTTGCCTTGACACGGCGCGCGCTTCCCGGTGGAGTGCGCCCTTCAGCAAGCGTGGGAGCATCGAATGGCACGGATTTCCGCCGAGCCCTCGTCCAAGGATCGGGTGATGTCCGAGCCCGCCGCCAACCCGACCGACGCCTACCTCGCGCGAATCCGCGAGATCGCCCCGGCGCTCGCCGCCGCGGGCGCCGAGATCGACCGCCGGCGCGAGCTGCCCGATGCAATCGTCGACGCGCTCGTCGAGCGCGGCCTCTTCCGCCTCCTCTTGCCGCGCTCGCTCGGCGGCGCTGAATTGTTACCGGCGCAATACGTGCCGATCATCGAGGAGCTCGCCCGGACCGACGCCAGCATCGCCTGGTCGGTCAACCAGAATTCGGGCTGCTCGATGACCGCCGCCCATCTCGCGCCGGAAGTCGCGCGCGAGATCTTCGGGGGCCCGCGCGGCATGCTCGCCTGGGGTCCGGGACCGGGCGAAGCGCGCATGGTGCCGGGCGGCTACCGGGTCACCGCGACCTGGGCCTTCGCCAGCGGCAGCCATCACGCCAGCTGGCTCGGCTGTCACGTGCCGGTGATCAAGGCGGATGGCACAGCGCAGCAGCACCCCGACGGCACGCCGGTGGTGCGCACGATGCTGTTCCCCAAAAGCGCGACCCAATTCACCGACATCTGGCACACGATCGGGCTGCGCGGCACCGGCAGCGACCAGTATTCGGTGAAGGATTTGTTCGTGCCCGAGGCCTATTCGATCGACGTCCTGTCGCGCCGCGAGACGCCGGCCGGCGAGGAGCGGCTGCTCTACCGCTTCAGCAGCCTCGCGCTCTACGCGGCCGGGTTTGCCGGGGTCGCGCTTGGCATCGCCCGCAGCATGCTGGGCGAGTTCATCGTCCTGGCACGCGACAAGATCCCGCGGGGCGCGCGGAAGACGATGCGCGACAACAACGTGACCCAGGCCCAGGTTGCGCAGGCCGAGGCGCGGCTCTCATCGGCGCGCGGCTGGCTCCTCCATTCATTGGAAGACATCACCGAAGCGGTCGCGAGCCGTGGCCACATCACTTTGGACGAGCGGATGACGATCCGCCTCTCCTCGACCTTTGCGATCCACACCGCGCTCGAGGTCGTCGACATCCTCTACCAAGCCGCCGGCGCCACCGCGATCTTCGACGTCAACCCGTTCGAGCGCCGCTTTCGCGACATCCACTCGGTCGCGCAGCAGCTGCAGGGCCGCCAGCAGCATTTCGAGACCGTCGGCCAGCACCTGATGGGCCTCGAAACCGACACCGGCTGGCTGTAGAAAAACCAACCCTTCACCGCAGAGGACGCGGAGGGTTCGCAAAGGACGCTGAGGAAGACTGGGCTGCGAAGCGCCCAATCATCCCCGCGGCGCGGCACCGGGCGGTTGAAGGGATACTCCGCGCTTCGCGCCAGTAATATCTCCTCCGCGACCTTTGCGAACCCTCTGCGTCCTCCGCGTTAAAGCGTTGTTTTACTTTTTGTATTCCTCGCGCACCCGGTTTCTGAGGCTGGCGAGGCCTGCGGCGATGTAGCCGCCGTCGATCGCGATCTCGGCGCCGCTGATAAAGCTGGCTTCGTCCGAGGCCAGGAACAGTACGAGGTCGGCGCATTCGCGGGGCGTGCCCTGGCGGTGCAAGGGGATCGCGGCCCTTGCGGCATGGGCAAACGCCTCGCCGCCGCCGCGGAAGAAGCCGGTATCGGCGATCTGCCCGGGATGGATCGAGTTGACCCGGATGTTCCACGGCGAGAACTGCAGGACCGCGGTCTTGGTGAGGCCGCGCAGCCCCCATTTGCTCGCGGTATAGGCCGCGTCGTCATGCGCGGTGAGGCCGGCGGTCGACGAGATGTTGACGATCGACCCGCCTCCCGAATCGCGGATCGCCGGCGCGCAATGCTTCATGCCGAGGAGGGGCCCCGTGAGATTGACACCAATCGTGCGGTTCCACGCCTCGAGCGTCGTGGCGACGATGCCCTGCCGGGCGATCGTCCCGGCGTTGTTGACGAGGATGTGCAAGGCCCCGAACGCCGCCAAGGTCGCCGCGACGATCTCCTGCCACGCCGCCTCGCTCGCCGCGTCGTGCACCCGGAACTGCACCCCGCCGGCCGCCCCGCCGAGGCGCGTCGCCAAGGCCTCGCCCTTCGCCGCATCGACATCTGTCAGCATCACCGCGGCGCCCTCGCGCACGAACAGTTCCGCCTCGGCCGTCCCCTGCCCGCCCGCCGCCCCGGTAATCAGCGCAACCTTCCCGCCCAGTTTCGGCATGATGTTTCCTTCCTTGTGAAAAACAACGCTTTACCGCAAAGGACGCGGAGGATTCGCGAAGGACGCAAAGGCACCTGCCCCGATGGTCGCTTGAGCGCAGCGAGACCCAAAAATTTATCATCCACAACGAGCCGGTTAGGCACAGACCCACCGCCATACTCGGCGGCTTCGCGTCCTCTGCGAATCCTCCGCGTCCTTTGCGGTAAAGCGTTTTTCTAAAGTTTCGGCACGTAGCCCTTGCGCGGGTATTCTTCCCAATACTGGCGGAAGCCGTGCTTTGTCGCCTCCTGGTGGGGGTGGGCGCGCAGGCGCTCGACATCGATGTCGATGCCGAGCCCGGGCACCTCTGGAAGATCGATCCAGCCGTCCTTGACCGCCAAGGATTGGGTGGCGATCTCGTCGCACACCCCGGTGAGGTTGACGAAATACTCGGTGATGCGGAAGTTGGGATGACCGCCGAGACGTGCACCGTCGCCGCCATGCCGATCAGCGGGCTGTTGTAATTGTGCGGCGACATGACGACGGCCTGCGGCTGCGCCATCGCGGCGATGTCCATCAGTGCGGTGATGCCGCCGATCGCGCAGATGTCGGGGTTGAGGATGTCGGCGGCGCGCAATGCCAGGCACTGGAAGAACTGCTCTTTCGTGTAAAGCGCCTCGCCGGTGACGATCGGGATCGGCACCGCGCGGCGCACCTCGGCAAGGAGGGAAAGGTTGTCGGCGAGGCACGGCTCCTCGTACCAGTCGATGCCGAGTTCGACGAGGCGCTGGCCGATGCGGATGGCGTGTGAGGGCGCAAAGCGGCGGTGCGCCTCGACCAGTATCTCGAAATCGGGGCCGAGCGCCTCGCGCATCGCGGCGACATACGAAATCGCGAAATCCTCGTCCTTGCGGTCGACATGGCTGCGCCACGGGCCGGGGAATGGGTCGAACTTGGCGGCGGTGAAGCCCATCGCCTTGACCTTCCGGCCGCGCTCCACCCCCTCCTCGATCGTCGATCGCCCGGCCCAGCCGTTGGCGTAGACCCGCACCCGCTCGCGCGAGGCGCCGCCGAGGAGGTTGTAGACCGGCAGCCCGGCGCGCTTGCCGATGATGTCCCACGAGGCGATCTCGATCGCGCTCCACGCCGACAGCAGCTCCATCGAGCCGCGCCGGATCGCGAAATCCTCGAACATGATCTGGCCGGTATGGCGGATGTTGAAGACGCTGCGGCCGATTACATGCGGCGCCATCGCCCGGACGCACTCGGCGATGACGGTCTCCTTGCCGGCCGTCACATACCCCTCGCCCCAGCCATAGGTCCCGTCCTCGGTCTCAACCCGGCAGAACAGCAGATCCTTCGAGCTCTTGGTGCCGAAGATGAAGCTCTCGATGCGCGCGATTTTCATCGGGGATGCCCCTGTGGTGAGATCCTGAAGAGTATCCACTCTCCGCATTCCCGGCGAAAGCCGGGACCCACTTGGCAACCGCTGGAGTGCCGATCGATGGAGCCCGGCTTTCCCCACGGAACAAGTCCGTGGGCTGAAGGTCCACGGGAATGCGGTTGAGAGGCGTCTGGTACGACGCGCATCCAGGCGTTAGGCTTTGCCCTATCAATAGCCAACCCGGGGAGCGAGACGATGCTGGTCATGGACGCGATTACCGAGATCCTGAAGCGGGAAGGGATCAAGACCTTGTTCTGCTTCCCGACGACGCCGATCATCGAGGCGGCGGTGGCGGGCGGCCTGCGCCCGGTGATCTGCCGCCAGGAGCGGGTCGGGGTGCACATGGCCGATGGCTGCGCCCGGGTGATGAACGGGAAGCCCGCCGGGGTCTTTGCGATGCAGTACGGGCCGGGCGCCGAGAACGCCTTTGCCGGGATCGCCTCGGCCTATTCGGATTCGACCCCGATCCTCCTCCTGCCGCTGGGGCACCCGCGCGAGACCGCGCAGATGTTCCCCTTGTTCAACTCGACCCGGACCTACGCCAGCGTTACCAAGCAGGTCGAGCCGGTGAACATGCCCGAGCATGCCGTCCCGGCGATGCGGCGCGCCTTCAATGCCTTGAAGAACGGCCGGTCGGGCCCGGTCATGGTCGAGGTGCCGGCCGATGTGATGACCGCCGAATTCGCCGGCAACCAGGTCGACTACACGACGGTGCGGCGGACCCGCTCGGCGGGCGACACGCGCGACATCGAGGATGCCGCCAAGCTGTTGCTCGCGGCGAAAACGCCGATGATCATCGCCGGCCAGGGCGTCCTCTACGCCGAAGCCTGCGACGAACTCCTCGCGCTCGCCGATCTCCTCGACACCCCGGTGATGACGACGACCGACGGCAAGAGCGCCTTCCCCGAGGAACATGCGCTGGCATTGGGGTCGGGCGGCACGGTCTACACCGGGCACGGCCGGCACTTTTTGCAGGAAACCGACCTCATCTTCGCGGTCGGCACGTCATTGACCAAGCACAACATCTCGACCCCGATCATCCCGCCGGGGAAGGCGATCATTCACGCCACCAACGATGCGCGCGACCTCTACAAGGCCAACGACACCGCGCTGCCGATCCTGGGCGATGCAAAGCTCGTACTGGCGCAGCTGATCGAGGCGGTGACCGACCGGCTCGGCGGCAAGACGCACCACACCGGCGCGCGCCCGGTGATCGCCCGATTGAAGGCCGAATGGCAGACCCGCTGGCACGCCAAGCTCAGGTCGCACGAGCGCCCGATCAACCCCTATTTCGTGATGTCGGAATTCATGCGGGTCATCCCGTCGGAAGACGCGATCGTGACCCACGATTCCGGCAGCCCGCGCGACCAGCTCCTGCCGATGTATGTCGCGAAGAAACCGCGCGGCTATATGGGCTGGGGCAAGTCGCACCAGCTCGGTACCGGGCTTGGCCTGGCGATCGGCGCCAAGGTCGGCGCGCCCGACAAGATGTGCGTCAACTTCATGGGCGATGCGGCCTTTGGCATGACCGGGCTCGATTTCGAGAGCGCGGTGCGCTGCGGCATCCCGATTACGACGATCGTCCTCAACAATTCGACGATGGCGATCGAGACCTACGCGATGCGCGCGAGCCACGAAAAGCACCGCACCCGCGACCTCGGCGGCAACTACGCCGCCATCGGCAAGGACCTCGGCGGCTGGAGCGAGCGGGTCGACGACCCGGCCCAGGTCGGCCCGGCGATCCTGCGGGCCCGCAAGGAAAACGAGAACGGCAACGCCTGCCTCCTCGAATTCATCACCAGCGCCGAGACCGAATTCTCCCACCGCCGCGGCGCCGCCTAGCGCGGATTTTGTTCAATTCTTAATCACCCAAAACCGTCATGGCCGGGCTTGTCCC